>NZ_JAHDIG010000026.1 GCF_020630935.1 Bernardetia sp. | reverse complement strand
GGCGAGCCTTGTACCATTAATAATTGATTATTTTTTCCAACCTCTACGATTGTTGAGTTTGAAAGGAATTGGGGTATTGTTCACTCCCATTCTATGAGGGTTTGCTGGGTGATTACTCATTATGCACATCTTCAAATCGTCTTGCACATCGCCAAAGAAAGCACCAAAGTTTGTTCCTCTAAGCTGTGCCGAAGCGTTTTGATTTCCTGTAAGTTGGTTTAAGAAATTAAAATCCGACCCACTTACACCAAGTGCATTGAAAAATGAATACTGTTGTGTTGTGAACGCCTTGTTCATAGCTGAAGAAGCATCATTTGGCTCACCGTCTGTAATCATAATAACAATAGGCTTCAATACTCCATTTCCGTATTGTTGTAACATTTGATTCGCTACCTGCAAGCCTTCTGTCATATTTGTTCCTCCACCAGCATTGAATTGTGGTGCAGACTGTCCTGCCGAAATAAAAGAAGGTTGGCGAACTACCATCGCTGAAGATTCGAATCCTACGACAGCTACTTTCAGTTTTTGAGAGAGTAAATCATCTTGTCCAACTCCTGTATAAAACATATCCAAAGCATCGTTGAGTTCGGCAATTTTTCCATTGTCTTCCATAGATGCTGAATTATCACAGACCAAAATAACAAGCAGTTCAGGTGCATTTTCAATGTCTAACACTCCTCTAGCATCGGAAGACTTCACTTCCGAAGGATTTACAAACTGTAATTGTGCATTGGAAGTAGAAATAAAGCAAAAAAGTGATAAGACAAAACTACCAACAATAGATAAAATGTTCTTTTTCATAATTTGTAGAAATTAGATTAGAATGAATAAAATTAGGTTGTTGAAAAATTAGGAGGCAAAAAACCAGTTTTCTGCCCTTGTTTGGTAGTAGTATCGTAGGAAAAAATGAAAGGATAGTTTTTTGGAAATATTTTTTTAAATAAATTCAATAAAAAAAACCGATTTGAGTACTTTTCAATCTCAAATCGGTTGTAGTAGTACTATGTAACTGTCGTTGAGACTTGTAGCTCTCAACGAGGAATCTAGTAATTAAAAAACTGGTCTTTTCTTTCTCCAATCATTCATTCCACTAGAATTATTTTTACCATTGTTGGTGTCTCCACTAGCTAGATTGCCTTTACTTTTACTACTTTCTAAAAGCTGACTTACAATAGCCACAGCAATTTCTTCTTCTTCTTTTGAAGTTTCTGCTGCTAAATATTCTGGTTTGAAATGACGCTCTACAAACTTTGTATCAAAATTACCACTTCTGAAAGCCTCGTGCTGCATCACAAACTTACAGAAAGGTAGTGTAGTCTGAATACCAGAAATTTTATATTCATCAATGGCTCTAATCATTCTATCCATTGCTTCCTCTCTATCTTTTCCAAAAGTGATGAGCTTTGCAATCATAGAATCATAAAAAATAGGCACTTCCATATCTTGCTCAAAGCCATCATCTACACGTACTCCCAAGCCTTTTGGCGTTTCGTACTCTACTACTTTCCCAACATTCGGTAGAAAATTATTCGCTGGGTCTTCTGCATAAACACGCACCTCAATAGAATGTCCATTAATTTTTAAATCTTCTTGTTTGAAAGAGATAGCCTGTCCTTCTGCAATTTTGATTTGTTCTTTTACTAAATCCACACCTGTAATTTGTTCTGTAATCGGATGTTCTACTTGCAGACGAGTATTCATTTCTAAGAAATAAAAATTCAGTTCTTCATCTACAATAAACTCTACTGTTCCTGCACCGTGATAATTACATGCTTTGGCTACATTTACAGCAGCTTCTCCCATTGCTTTACGCATTTTCTCATCTACCACAGCTGAAGGAGCTTCTTCTACCACTTTTTGATGGCGACGCTGAACCGAACACTCTCTTTCAAAAAGATACAAAATATTGCCGTGAGTATCTCCCAAAATCTGAATTTCGATATGACGAGGCGAACCAATATATTTCTCAATAAAAACAGAACCATCACCAAAAGCAGACTGTGCCTCACTTACAGCACGTTTCATTTGCTCTTCAAACTCTTCTTCTTTTTCTACTACTCGCATTCCTTTACCTCCACCTCCTGCACTTGCTTTTACCAAAATTGGGTAACCAATTTGAGCAGCCTCTTTCTTTGCTTCTGCAATATCTGTAACAGCGTGGTTAATACCTGGTACCATTGGAATATCGTACTCAGAAACAGCATTTTTAGCAGCCAATTTACTTCCCATTACTTCAATAGCTTCTGGAGAAGGAGCGATAAAAATAAGTCCTGCTTCCTTTACTTTACGAGCAAAATCTGCATTTTCTGACAAAAACCCATATCCAGGGTGAATTGCCTGTGCGCCAGTAGTTTTTGCAGCTTCTATAATTCTATCTCCACGAAGATATGATTCGGCAGAAGGAGGCGTACCTACACAGATAGCTTCATCAGCAGCACGTACATGAGGAGCTAAACGGTCAGCTTCACTAAAAACAGCCACTGTTTTGATACCCATTTCTTTACAAGAACGAATAATACGGAGCGTAATTTCACCACGATTGGCAATAAGGATTTTGGTAATCTTCATTATAATTTGAAGGAATTTTATGTTTTGGTCTGAATAGTCAAATTTTGAATACAGCAAAAATAACATTTTTCTGATAAAGAGATAAAAGTCAGCTCTTTTATTAGTGATGTAGAGTATCTAATTTGCAATATTGTTTTTGTTTTGTAGTTTTGAAGTTCTCTAGGCTTTTAAGTTTTAAAGAAATTTATATTTTTTGTAACTACTTGATAGTCTTGCTCGTTATAACGACATACAGGTTTGTTTATTCAAATCTTTTTAATCAACTATTCACTATTAAATAATCTATCTTCTTTATGAAACTTACAAAATCTACTTACGATTCAGTTATTACAGGTGTTTGTGGAGGAATAGCAGAGGCTTTTGGTTGGGATAGCAATCTAATTCGTGTAGCGTTTGTACTCTTTACATTTTTTGGAGTAGGCTCACCTGTTTTAGTATATATTATTTTGGCTATCGTGATGCCTAGAGAATACTAATAGAGATAAGAAATATCTGGAATCAAGATAGTTGACTATTTTTATGTGCATTTTACAAAAACCTTTTATACTAAGGTTTGAAAACAAAATTCCACTTTTTACACAATTCTAATTGTTAAAGGGTGGAATTTTTTATGGATTTGTTTGGACTTTAGACTTATTTTTTCAAAAGTTTACTAACTTAGCACATATTTTTATACTTTGCTCTTTAAGTAAAAAAGAAATCAAAATATAGAAATATCCAAACAAATTTCTACTAAAGAACCTTCTGAATACTGATTATTTTATTTAGCTTAACATACAGCAGCATTACATATAGAACAGATGATTTTCCATGTTTTTAATCAACTCATGTATGCTCATAAGTTCAAACATATAATTGTTCTTAATTTCAATCTTATCATGAAAAAATATTTTCTCTCATTTTTTAAACTAAGTTGCTTCTGCTCTCTTCTTTTTATCAGTACTTATACAGTAGCTCAACAAGACGCACAGTTTAGTCAGTATATGTTCAATAGCTTGTATTTCAATCCTGCTACGGCAGGCAGCGATGCAAACTACACAACCATGGGAGTTTTTCACAGAAGCCAATGGATAAACTACTCTCCTACTTTTGATGATGGTGGTGCGCCTAGCTCGCAAGTGGGCTTTTTAAGTATGCCTCTCAATAGAATAAATAGTGGTATAGGAATTCATTTTGCCAACGACAGAGTAGGTCCTTTATCCAGTACAGAAGTTCAGATTTCTTATGCGTATCATTTCAATCTGAAAAACAAAGACCGTATTTCATTTGGTTTGCGTGGAGGGATGTACAATCAGAGAATAGACTTTGGGCAGTATCGTCCGAATGAAGAAAATGACCCAAGAATACCAAGTACAGGTGTAGAAAACCAGTTTCAACCCGATTTAGCAGTAGGTCTATATTATCAGTCTTTGAAAGGATATTATGTAGGAATCAGTACAAACCACTTATTACAATCTAAATTTGATTATAGTACAGGTATAGATATTACCTCTTTGAAGCCTCATTTTTATTTGATGGGTGGAGGCAATTTTGATATTTCTCCTACACTTATGCTACAGCCTTCAGCCATTTTGAAACTTACCTCTGGAGCAATATCTTATGAAGGTAGTGTATTATTAAGTTATGACGAGACGTATTTTGGTGGTATATCAGCTAGGGCGTCTAATGCTCTTGATGCAGGGATATTGATTTTGGGAGTTAATATGTTAGAAAACCGAGACCTTCGTATTACGTACTCTTTAGACTTAGTAACGAGTGGAAAAGATGTTAAGCAACCTACTTCACACGAAATTTCGATAGGCTATCGCCTTCCTGCTCCTAAACCTAAAGTTTTACCTACTATTCGTACACCTCGTTTCCGTTTCTAAGTATAGAATTAAATAACTGTATAGTAGATTGGCTTTTTATTTGTTCTAGGCAAAAGATAAATTTCCACCAAATAATCTATTGAATTATTTAACTTTTTCATTATAATTCACTTTTTTGCTATATTGCTAAAAAAAAGTTGATTTGTTTCGACGAATACAGAAAAAATTTCGATAAATTTGAGAAATATTTCGGTAAAACTATACTAATCTGCTCAAAATGTAGTTATTAGTATAGTAGTTACAACTTACAAATAGTAAGAAAAAAGATGTCTTTTTAGCAAGTTAATTCCCTATAATTTGACTTACAAAACAATAATTAGAGTATCTTTGGCATTATTATTTTAACGTTTATACTGAATCGTTAAGAAATCAATCTGAATTTTATCAATCTGATTTAAAATTTACTGTATTTAAGAAAATCATCACAAAACAAATCTATATATTTATTCGTCATTGCTCATATTTTTTAAATTGAGAGATAAGTAAGAATAAAATTTCAAAATAGATGCGTTCTTGAAATTTATAACAAGAAAACTGAACATGACTACGAACATGATACAAAAAATCCGTACGAACCGTACAATTTGGGCTGTCCTATTGGGTGTAACCACAGCTCTTCTTATGCAAAGCTGTGGTGGTGGTGGAAACCTAGCTAAATTACAAGAAAGTGGAGAACTCACTGGAGTCTTGGGTCGTGAAGGCTGGAGACAAGAAGTTCCTTATGGAATGATTGTAGTACCAGCAGGTACATTCCACATGGGACAAGCTGACCAAGACATCTTATCTTCAAAAATAAATATGAACCGTCAGATTACGATTGGTGGTTTTTATATGGATCAGACAGAGATTACAAATAACGAATATCGTCAGTTTATTGATGAGATGACTGAAAACCCAGATTCAGTAGATGGAGAAATCTTATCAGAGGAAGAAATTAAAGAGCGTTTCTATCCAGATACAACAGTATGGATGACAAACTTTACACACCACTATGGCGACCCAATGACAGAAAACTACTATGCTCACCCTGCTTATGACGATTATCCTGTTGTGGGTGTAAGTTGGTTTGCAGCAAAAGCATTCTGTGGTTGGAGAACTAAATTTATGAATGAAGCAAGAGAATCTGCTGGAAAATTCCCAGTTCCAATGTTCCGTCTGCCTTCAGAGGCTGAATGGGAATATGCTTCTCGTGGTGGTCGTGATATAGCAAAGTATCCTTGGGGAGGTCCTTATACAAGAAATGCTAAAGGTTGTGCGCTTGCCAACTTCAAACCAGGACGTGGCAACTACTACGATGACGGTTTCCAATATACAAACCCAGTAGGTGCTTACTTCCCTAATGACTTTGGTCTTTATGATATGGCAGGAAACGTTTCAGAATGGTGTAACGATGCGTATGCTCCGAATGCAATGCCACTTATTTGGGATTTGAACCCTACTTATATAGATGATAGCGAACCTCGTAAATTAGTTCGTGGAGGCTCTTGGAAAGATATTGCCTTCTTCATAGAAACAGGAACTCGTAATTATCAATATCAAGATTCTGTAACTGCTTATACTGGCTTCCGTTGTGTAATGACATATTTAGGTCGTTCTTCTGGAATGGAGTTCTAAACAGTACAAATACAAGAAAAATATAGACTCATCTTTTATATTTATGAAAGATGAGTTTTTTTGTGTCTCACAGGCTATTTTTTTTACCGATAATAAGTAATGGTTGATTTGTCTGAACTCTTTATTGAACGAAAGCCTATCATTTTTGACGCTATCAATACGAATTAGCTATGATATTTGCGAGAAGTATAGTATCTTTAAAAGAAAAAGATATGGAAGAGTACAAAGGATAAAATTTGACTTATAACAAAAACACCAAATATAATTTCATTTTTTTCATAAAAAACCTTCACAATCTTTTTTTTTTTATAAATTTATAATTAATTTATAATCTAAATTTTCAGTCAGTAGCCGAATTCTTTCTCTACTGAACTGTTATTACTTAAGTGTAATTCTAATTAAAGTACAAATAAATATTTTTTTATACTAAAATTTTATTTCCTCGTTATTATTACGATTAGTAAAAGAATATGTGTTTAAAGATTCTATTCAATGTACTTATGAATTATTCTAAATAAGCCAATATAAAGTCATTTTTTTTTTAAAATCTTTGGAACATTCCAAATAAATGACTTATTTAGGCTATTCAAACTATAAAATAATTGTTTGTTTATCGTTTTTTTTACTTAAACTATAATTAAACTCTTATCTATCAATAGTTTGGATACAAACAAAACATACAACAATGGCAATGATATAAAATTGCTTGTTTGTTATCCAAAACAAAAATAGCTCAATAGTAGCTTTATTTGTAAAGAAACACTCAAATAAACTTTTTTTATCTAAATCTATTTGTGTATATTTATTTATTGAAATTTCAAACATCTTTTTAATAAATTCAATTTCAACTCTAATCAATCGTTAAATTATGGCTCGTCAAGAAACAGGACTCCAACGTTTTTATCGTACAATAATCCCTAAGGCAACCAGTGTTGGTGCTGCTGTTGTTGTATTGGGTGCTTTATTTAAAATCATGCACTGGCCAGGCGCAAGTTTTATGCTTATCGTCGGTCTTTCAACAGAAGCAGTTATCTTCTTGTTTGGTCTTTTTGAACCATCTCCTCCTGCAGACCCTCACTATGAGTGGGAACGTGTTTACCCAGGTTTGGTAGATGCTAATGTAAAGGCAGTAGTTGCTAAGAAGGACGACGGAAAAGATAGCGCTGCTTTAGTAGGTCTTGACAAAATGTTAGGAGAAGCAAATCTTTCTGCTGATTCTTTCAAGCGTTTCGGTCAAGGCATTCAGTCTTTGAATGACACAGCTACTCGTATGAAGAGCATTACAGAGGCTGTAAACTCTACTAACGATTATTCTAACAACTTGAAGCAGGCTTCTAAATCACTTACTAGCCTTAACTCAGCTTATTCTTCTACTGTATCTGCAATGGGCGAAATGTCTAACGCAGCGAAAGATGCAAAAGAATATCACGTTCAAGTACAAGCAATCACTAAAAACCTTGCTGGTTTGAATGCTGTGTATGAAATGGAGTTGAAAGATGCTAATAGCCACTTGAAGGCAATGAACAAATTCTATAGCAACCTTACTCAAGCTATGGAAAGCATGGCAGATGCAAGCAAAGAATCTCAAGTATTCAAAGAGCAAATGTCTAAACTTACGACTAACATTACTACCCTTAACAAGGTATATGGCAATATGCTTACTGCAATGAAAGGCTAATTTCTAGTATATGAATACTGAAATTATATTTCATTCTTTAATTTTAAAATATATTACTAACCAATAACCTATAAAAAACTATGGGAGGAGGAGGAAAAGAAACTCCAAGGCAACGGATGATTGGTATGATGTACCTTGTACTGACAGCCCTTCTTGCCTTACAGGTTCAAAACGAAGTACTTGAAAAATTCTATTTTATAGATGATAGTCTTCAAAGTGCTAAAAAAGTTGGTAGAGATACCAATGACAAAATCATTAAGTCTATGCAAGACCAAATAGAGGAATCTGGTAGTAACCCTAGAGACTTAGCTATATTAGAAAAGGCTCGTAAGGTTAAAACAGAATCTTCTGATATGATTGATTATATCACGAAAATACGTGAGCGTATTATTACTGAAATGGGTGCTATTGACCCAGAAACAGGAGCATATCCGATGGGTGATAAATATGATGATATCAACCGTATTATGCTTGGACTTAATGAAGACTTAGAGTCTGGAGAAGCAGCAAAGCTTCAGACAGAACTTAATAAGTATGTAAATGATGTCATTGCTATCGATGATAGTTTACAAGCTGAACTAAAGGATAAAAATTTAGTTCCTTTAGCTCCTGAAAAATCCGAAGTAGAAATGTATAATAAGCCAAAGTATGATAACATGGAGTGGGAGCATATTAACTTCCAAAATACTCCAATGGTAGCTGCTTTAGCAGTACTTTCTCAAATGGAGAATGATGTTGTGAAAGTAGAAACAACAGCTATCGATGCTTTGCGTGCTCGTATTGGAGAATTTAAAATCAAATTTGATCAAGTAGTAGCAATGGCTTCTGCTGAATCAAATGTAGTGGCTGCAGGAACTAAATATAGAGCTAAATTATTTATCTCTGCAACATCTACTACCATAGAGCCAAAAATGACATCTACAGCTGGAGGTGTTCGCAAAGAAGGAAATGGTGTTGGTATTGTAGAATTCACAGCTTCTGGTGGTACTACTGAAGGAGCTAAGAAAACTTGGAAAGGCTCTATTACTATCAAAAATGCTGCTGGACAAGACACTACTCTTACAACAGAACCTATTGAATATACAGTAGTTTCTCCAGTAATTGAGATTGAGTCGGGTACTGTAAACTCATTATATTTGAAATGTGGTAACGAACTTAAAGTTAAAGTTCCAGCTTTAGGTGTAGAATACAAGCCTTCTTTCTCTGCAACGGGTGGTCAAGCTATTGCTGGAGGAGGCTCTAAAGTAACTCTAGTTCCAACTTCTGCAAGTATGTCTTTGACAGTTGCTAGTGGTGGAAATACAATAGGCACTAAAAAATTTAGTGTAAAACTTATTCCTACTCCTAGTGTAAAAGCAAGAGGTTTGAATATGAAGCAAGGTGGAGCGTGTCCACGTTCTGTTACTCTTGATGCTATTCCAGATGCAAGTTTTAAAGACCAATTACCAAAAGATGCTCGTTACCGTGTATCTGGTTTTACAGTTACATTGGCAAGAGGTCGTCGTGTAATAGGCTCTGTAAAATCTAATGGACCAACTGCTAATACTTCAAGTCTTGGAGCAAAAGCTAAAGAAGGAGACCGTTTAGTGATTGAAGTACAAGGTGTACAACGTATGAACTTCAAAAATCAAGTAGAAAATGTAAATATGCCTAAAGAAATTATTAACTATTCTATTTCTCAATAGTCTGATTAATAATAGCATATACAGAAAAAACAGAACATCAAAAGTGTTCTGTTTTTTTGTGCTTGCTACTTTTTGAGTAAATTGAAGTAAATTAATTCATTACTCTTACCAAAATAAAAGTTAAACTCCACTAAGTGTGTCGGTGCTGCCCTTTTGGGCTGACCTAAATAGGAAATAAGGTCAGTCTCATAGAGCAGACCGAAAATATAGCTTTGATTTTGATAATTACCCAAATATAGTTTATAATGATTCGTTCTACTTTCTTTTTTAGTAGTCTGTTAATTTCTTTGCTTATCTCAACAGGCTTATTCGCTCAAAAAAATAAAAATACTATGCAAACTCAAACCTTAGAAAAAGCATCTACTCAGATAAAAGATGAGTTAGAAAAAAATACATCTTCGTGGCTTGAACTTTATAAATATCTTCATCAAAATCCAGAGCTTTCCGAACAAGAAGAAGAAACTTCAAAAAAAATGGGAGCAGAACTTAGAAAGTTAGGCTATGAAGTAACTGAAAAGTTTGGAGATTATGGTGTGGTAGGAGTTCTAAAAAATGGAAAAGGAAAAACCATACTTATTCGTGCTGATATGGATGCTTTGCCAGTAGAAGAAAAAACAGGATTGCCTTATGCCAGCACAATGAAGCGAACAGACAAAGATGGAAATGAAGTCTCGGTAATGCACGCCTGTGGACACGATATGCACATGACGGTTCTGATAGGAGTGGCACAAACTATGGCAAACCTAAAAAATACTTGGAAGGGAACATTTATCTTGGTAGCACAGCCAGCCGAAGAAGTAGGAAGTGGTGCAAAAGCCATGGTAGAAGCAGAGCTTTATAAGAAATTCGGAACACCAGATTATGCTTTAGCTTTGCATACAAATGCAAACCTTCCTCACGGAACGATTGGTTATTGTAAAAATGCTGCTTTGGCAAATGTTGATATGGTAAATATCACTGTTTTTGGAGAAGGAGGACACGGAGCATATCCACACACCACAAAAGATCCTATCGTTTTGGCTTCTCAAATGATTTTAGGTTTTCAGACGATTGTAAGCCGAGAGACTTCACCCACTGATGCAGCCGTTGTTACCGTAGGTTCATTTCATGCAGGAACAAAACACAATATTATTTCAGACCGTGCAGAGTTACAGCTTACTCTTCGTTCTTATACGGATGAAGTGAGAAACAATACTTTGGCTTCACTTAAAAGAATTGCAGAAGGCTATGCTATGGCTGCAGGCGTGGAAAAAATGCCAGTCATAGAAATTGATGGAAATCCAACACCAGCCACGATAAATGACCCAAAACTTACTGAAAAAGTAGCCAATTCTGCTAAGAAAATATTAGGCGAAGATAAAGTTGTGGAAGTAGAGCCTGTTATGGGAGGGGAAGATTTTAGCCGTTTTGGACGTACAGAGGAAAATGTTCCGATTAGCCTTTTTTGGTTGGGTGTTGTTGAACCAGAAAAAATTGCAGAAAGTGAAAAGACAGGAAAACCTTTACCTTCTTTGCATTCTCCTTTTTATGCACCTGTTCCAAAACCTTCTATACAAACGGGGGTGAAAGTAATGGTACAGTCTGCCTTAGATTTGTTTGGGGAAAAATAGTTTTTTTGTGTATTGGCTTATAATAAAAACGCTATTCTTTAGTTTATTTTCTAAATGAGTAGTGTTTTTTTATTTTTAAGAAGTTAATTAAATAGAATTGTAAAACTGACTATTTTAATAGCATCTCTTTTTTGATGAGATAAAACTTTATTTTATCCTACAATCTGATTCCTAAAAGCGTAATATCGTCTCGCTGTTCTTCGTACTGTTGATGCCTTTTGAGTTCTTCTTCCAAAAACTCTCCTTGTTTTTCCATCTTTTGTGGGGCAATCTGTTCTAGCCAAGTGAGAAGCTGCATAGTACCAATTTTCTTGTGGCGTGGCGAGGCTTGGTCAACATAACCGTCTGTGGTAAGATAAAGAACATCGCCTTCATTGAGCCAAATTTCTTCTTGTTCGAAAGGCTTGTCATTTCTTCCTCTTCCTCCAATAGTTTTACGAGTTCCTTTCAGTTGATGAAGAGCATCTTCACTAACATAATACAAAGGACGCTTCGCACCAGCAAATATAATCTTGTAACGATTGATTTCTTCTAAATGCTCAATAGAACACAAACAAACGTCCATTCCATCGTCGTTATTATAAATATCTTGCTTCAATGCCTGTTTGATACCAATATGAAGGTTATCTAAAATTTGAGAAGGTTCTTGCGTTTTTGCTAAGATTTGATTGAGTTGCATTGTTCCAATAAGTGACATAAATGCCCCTGGAACACCATGCCCTGTACAGTCAATCACACCCACAAAGGTCTTGTTTTCATATTGTTCTACCCAATAAAAATCACCAGAAACAAAGTCTTTTGGTTTGTAGAGCAAGAAATGCTCTTTAAACAAGCGTTTGAAACGACGTTCTCCTGGGAGAATCACGCCTTGAATATCTCTTGCATAGCGTAATGAATCTGTAATTTGTAGGTTTTTTCTATCAATCTCATTTTTTGCTAACTGAATAGTCTGGTATGCATCATAGTTTGAGAGCGCAATTGTAATATAGGCAGCCAAACTTTCTAAGATACGATAATGATTACGAGAATAGGCACTTTTCATAGGACTTTGTACTGTAATCACTCCCAAAAGTTTTTCTTCTTGAATAAGAGGATAATAAATGATAGAATTTCGTTCTTCTACCAAAACACCACGAGCCTTCTCCTTCAAATATCTTGCATACTCTTCATCAAAATCGGTGATAAAAACTGGTTTTTTATTTCTTGCACACCATGTGGAAAGTCTGTCATCTTCTATAGGAGCTTCTCTATATGGAACCATTTCCCCATCCTTATAGAAATGACTAAAACCAATAATTTCTCGTTCTGCATCATACGTACCGATACCAAATACGGTCGCATCCATCATTTCAGCAACATGTTTGTACACCGTATTTATAATCACACCAATGTCTAATGAGCCTGTAATATCTCTACCAATATCACTCAAAAGATTGATGTCTTGATAGGCTTTACGCAATTCTCCTTGTTGTGATTTTAGATTTTCGTTTGCCTTTTCAATTTGTTCTTTTTGCCTTGTAACCTCTTCTTGCTGTGTTACGAGTTCCATATTAATTTTGGTAATTTCTCGTGTTCTCTCAGCAACTTCTTTCTCTAGTTTTGTTTTCTGTTCTTCTATAAGAGTTCTGTTTTCTTCGTTACGTCTTTCTATTTCAGTACGCAGATAATTTACTCTGTCAGCAAGCCCTAGAGAGACAAACAAACCTAAAAGAATATCAGCCACTTGTGAAGCATGCATTGTAAAGTAGCTTCTAGGGATAATTTCTAGTTGTGCTAGAGAAAATATCAAAATCCCTCCAAAATACACAAGATTAGCAGCCAATAGGAACGAGGCAGGGCGATGTTTTACCTTCACAACAATAACTATATTGATAACCAGTGCAATAGAAATAGTAAAGACAAGTAAAGCTACCATCCATTGCATTTTGTGTAGTTCAATAAAGGTTAAAGCAAATATCAGCAAACAAAGACCTGCTATACCGATAAAAAACTTATCCCAAAACGGAGCAAATTTCTTTAGGTTGAGAAAACTTCTAAAAAATAACGTATAGAAAAACCAAAGTAGAGACGTAACAGGCACAACCATCAACCAGTTTAGTTTAGGGTCATTGGGAATGAAAAATTCTATCAAGTATTCTTCAAAAACCATATTTAAGAGAGCAGCCATAAAAAGTAGCCCTACATAATATAGATAGCGTCTGTCTCTAAACAGAAATGAAACAAATAAACTGTTAAGAGCCAAAAGCACCATTGCGCCTAAATAAAACCCTTGATAGTAACGACGTTCTTTAGAGAGTTCAATAGCACGAGAAAGGTCTTCTATGGTTAAGTGTTCTAGTGTATTGAGAAGTTGTTTGTTTTGCCTTGCAAACGCAGTACGGTGTTCTATACGAAGAAAAAATGTTTTAGATTCGAATCTATCTAAAGTAATAACAAAACAAGCAGAACGGTCTATTTTAATATTTCTACTATAATGTGGAAAAACAACACCATCTTCACTTCTTATATACGAAATGCCATTAGTTGTAGGCGTGTAAAGATAAGCAACCTCTGCATCTTTTGCTTTGAGCAGATAGAGTTTGCGATTAGGGAACGTATTTTTTAAGGTAAATCGTACCCAATAAATATCTGTATCATCTTCATAAACAGGCTTTGAATCCTTGTAGAGCTGAAATTCTTTTACTTTGCTTGTCCTACTGACATCATCTATTGTATAAGCTCCCTCATTGTCTGGTAAAATAAAAACATCTTCGCCCAATCTGTACACTTTCGTAGAATCACTTAAATCAAAATTTTGTGCTTGTAGAGAAGAAGGTATATAAAAAATACAAATCAAAAATAACATCACACCCAGCCCCTTTAAAAATCTAACATTTTTAAGGGTCAAATGAGAGTATGCGTAACTATTTATGAAAAAGTAAGTGGGCAAAATGAATATTTTTAGCCTAAATAAAAAATAGCTTATTGCTTCAAAATAAACTTCATGAAAGGTTATTTTCTTTGCAAAACTACAAACCTATCCAAAAGATACTAACTTTTCTAAATTATTACCAAACTTATTTCAAAGTTTCTTTGCGCTAGATACTTAAGAATAATAGTATGGACAAAATAATTAGTTTTAAAATTAACAAAAAAATAGACCAATTCCCACATTTTCATCTATGTTAACTGTTCATTTCTACCAACAGCCTTTTTATTTCTGCCAACTATACAGACATCTAACACAGTCTAAAAAAATGCTATTATTATTTGATTTTACAACTTAAATTTTATCTTTTTTACTTATATTGCTTTTTATTTTAGCAGAAATTAAAATTTTATCAAATTTAGTGTTTTACCATTTGTAAGGAAAAAGCATACCTTTTCCCTAACCAAAAAAAATGCTTATTGCAGAATAATATTTGGTTCTTACCTTAATGAGCTAAAGTCCTAAAATTTAATCTCACTAGAGACAATGAAAACATTTTTGAAAAATTGGTTGCCAGCCAAACTATTTCTCGCATAGAAAAACTAACACCAGAAACTCAGCCTCCAATGAGTGGAACAATATGTTTTACAAACACTTAGACCACCACTTATCGCAGTTTGGCGTTTAGAAATAACCTTCTTTTTTTCGGTCTTCCATAGCTGCTTCTGAGCGCAAATCATCAGCTCTTCCTGCTCTTTCTGTAAGGCGCATAGCTGCCACTTCACTAACAATTTCAGAGACAGTAGAAGCTGGGGATTCTATTGCTCCCGTACAGGTGGCATCGCCTAGTGTTCGAAAGCGTACTTTCATTATTTTTGTAGTTTCTTCTGGTTTTAGCTTTACAAAATCAGTGACTCCCATAATTACTCCGTCTCTTATGAAACATTCTCTTTCATGAGTAAAATACAGTGAGGGCAATTCTAACTGCTCTCTTTCAATGTATTGCCAAACATCTAGTTCTGTCCAGTTGGAAAGAGGAAAAACTCTAAAGTTTTCATCATACTGTTTTTTTCCATTGAATAAATTCCATAGTTCAGGACGCTGATTTTTAGGATTCCACTCTCCAAAACCATCTCGGTGTGAGAAAAAACGCTCCTTTGCTCGTGCTTTTTCTTCATCTCTGCGCCCTCCACCAAAGCAAGCATCTAGTTTGAGTTCTTCAATGGCATCTAAAAGTGTGATGCTTTGGAGTTTGTTTCTACTAGCATTATACCCTGTTTCTTCTTTTGCTTTTCCTTGATTGATTGAATCTTGAACATAGCGCACAAGTAACTCTGTATTTGTTTTTTCTACTAAATAATCTCTGAACTCTATGGCTTCTTCAAAATTGTGTCCTGTATCAATGTGCAACAAAGGAAACGGAATTTGAGCTGGATAAAATGCCTTACGAGCCAAATGTAGAAGTGTTATTGAATCTTTACCTCCAGAAAAAAGTAGGGCAATATTCTCAAACTGTGCTACTGTTTCACGCATAAGATAAATAGCCTCAGCTTCTAATTGGTCAAGGTGAGAGAGATTATAATTCATAAATAATAATGATGTCTATTTTAGTTTGAAGCAATATGTGTATTGATGTCAAAAAAACCATAAGGAGAAGCAGGGTTATATGCCAGTTCTTCTTCATCTTTATCTGTTGTTACTTGCAAAGGAGGAAGTACGCCATCTACTACATCAAAAAATACTTCAGCAGATTGTCCTAGCCAAAAATACATCTCATATTCACCAGCACGGAAGGGTAAATTTTCCATTACCAAAGAAAGATGGATAGTATAGTCTTTTTTATTTTTTTCCAAGAGATGAGATATATCTTTCATTCCTGTATTGGTAATGATTTCTCCTGTTGTAGATTTGAAAACCATAGATAGTTTGAGGTCTGATAAAGATTCATTTATTTTTACCTCAAAGTTAAACTTTACATTTTGCCCACTATTAAAGGCAGGTAGTTCAGCATCTTTCATATCAGTAATGACAATTTTACTAAATCTAGCATCTCCTCTTCCTCTTCTATTCAAATTATTATGAATTTCACTATTTTCATCAAATACTTGGTCGTGCATAGACGCAAGGTAACTGCTTATCACTTCATTGGTTGAGCCTGTTTGTCTTACTTGTCCTTTATCTAACCAAATTCCTTTATTGCAAAGACTTCTAACAAAGGTAGTATTATGGCTTACAAACAAGATAGTTCTGCCTTGTGTAGAAACTTCTCCCATTTTTCCCAAACATTTTTTCTGAAACTTGCTATCCCCCACAGCCAAAACTTCATCTACAATCAGTATTTCAGGTTCTAGGTGAGCAGCCACAGCAAAAGCCAAACGAACATACATACCCGATGAGTAGCGTTTTACTGGCGTATCTAAAAATCTTTCTATTTCAGCAAAATCAACAATTTCATCAAATTTAGATTTAATTTCTTGTCGTCCCATTCCTAAAATAGCCCCATTTAAGAATATATTCTCTCTTCCTGAAAGCTCTGGGTGAAACCCTGTCCCTACTTCTAAAAGACTTGCTACACGCCCTTTTATGGCAATGCTTCCAGTAGTAGGTTCTGTAATCCTACTCAATACTTTAAGAAGTGTAGATTTTCCTGCACCATTGCGTCCAATAATACCAACTCTGTCGCCTTGTTGTATATCAAAATTTACATTTTTCAATGCCCAAAACTCTTGAAAGTCTTCTTCTTCTTGTTTTTTTGAAAAAACAGACTTTACTCTATTTGTAATAACGTCACGCAAAGAACGATAACGTTCTTGCTGATGCTTACCTATAATATATTTTTTACCTAAATCCTCTACACGAATAACACTTTGGCTCATTTTATTTTTTGTCTAAAGTCTAAATTGATAATTCTGTAATTCTGAAATCTAAATTGTTATTTTATATCACGTCGGCAAATGTTTTTTCTGTCTTACGGAAATAATAAATCGCATAGAACAAAATTAATAAACACATAAAGATAGATACGCCAAACATAGTCCAGTTCATTTCAGCATTTCCAATAATAGACCATCTAAAACCATCTATCACTCCTACCATTGGATTGAGAGCATAGAATGTTATTAAATAATCTGTAAGCCAATCCATATTCATTTCTGATAGCTTTTTAGCAAGGTTTGTATATACAGTATTACTACTAAACCCAACAGGCGATATATATAATCCAAACTGAACAATAAAAGGAAGTATATAACGAAAATCTCTATATTTTACATTTAAAGCTGTTAGTAAAAGACCAACACCAAAGGCTGACAAGAAGGCAACAATTAGGAAAAAAGGTAAAAAGATAATCTTCCAACTTGGTACGTACTGATAAACAAGCATTAATAGAAGTAGTAGTACGAATGAAATTAGAAAATCTACACAAGCTGTAATGATAGAAGCTGTTGGAATAATGAGACGAGGAAAATAAACCTTTGATATAAGATTAGCACTAGAGACTAAGCTATTACTACTTTCGGATAGTGCATTAGCAAAAAATTGCCAAGGCAAAAGTCCAACATAAACCATAACAGCATAAGGAGCATTTCCTTCAGAAGGAAGTCCTGCCACTCCACTAAAAACAACTGTAAAGATTATCATGGTTAAAAGTGGACGAATAACACTCCAAGCAATGCCCAAAACGGTTTGTTTATAACGCACCTTCAAATCTCTCCAAGTAAGAATGTAAAAAAGCTCTCGGTATCGCCAAAGGTCTTTCCAGTAATTACCTTCAGTATGTCCAGCTTTGATAAATAAATCGTAATTTGAAGCATGATGTTGTTTCACAAGTTTGGGAATGAATAAGTTAAAAGAGTTTATTTTTTAGATTAAACTTCACTTTGTTTGAGAAGTAGGTCGCAAATATACAAAGGTTGATTGGAAAACAGTAAAGTTCTATTGGGTTAGTTGAAATGTAAATAAAGAATTAATGAAACAAAGTAACCGAAAAGATGGTTTTAGCGTATAAATGACCATCTACACATAATACTACTACTGGGTATATAATTTTTATGGTTCTTGCTTATTTTGATTTTTTACCAAAAAGTTATAAGTTATTAGTGATGTAGAGTTAGATTTGTTTATAATTTTTAGTAATTTTGATTTTGAAGTTTATTTCTTGAATCAATATTTTTTAGTAATACTGAGGTAAAGAAGTAACATGTTTTGGGAAAATCATTCTAAACAATGTCATAGCTAACAATTAACTCAATTTATGTTTTGACAATTCTGTTTCGGAAGAGGTTTTCTTGAAAATCTTTTCTTGAACAAAATGGTTAAGATTTTTCTTTGACTTCTCAAATCTTTGTTGTTTTATTTTTATAATCAGGCTACTAACTTTTCAATAAATCAATTTCTAATTGAGAAATAACATGTTTATTTATTGAAATATATTCTAACCAAATAGAATAGGTTAGCTGTTACTTGACTGCATTTATGAAAATAAAGTGAATAAAATTTGCAAGAAATTAAAAAAAAATGCTTTCCTTTGCAGCAAAGTTTTCTATTTTGGAGAAAATTTACTTTTTTCGAACAAAATCCGTTATCTTACAACAACAACCTTTTAAATTATGAAAGTACCCTTTAACATTGATTTCTCTTTGAAACGTTCAATCCGTGCTATCGCTACTGCTGTATGTGCAGTTGTATTGACTTCAGGTGCTGCTTTTGCTCAAGACGGAGCAGGCGAGTCTGAATCTAAACTTATGGTAGGCTTCAAGTCTGGCTTTAATATTTCTGATATCCGTATTGGTGCAGATACAGAATACTTTTTCCAACAAGAAGGAGCTGGCAAAAACATCGCTCCTCAAATCCATGCTTTTGGTCGTTATGACTTCACTAAATGGGTAGGTGCTGAATTAGAATTAGGATGGACTCAAAATGCGTTCACTGTATTCTCTAATGCAACAACTACATACCGTGCAAACAACTTCCAAGCAAACGTTATTGGAAACGTACGTATTCCTGTGCTTTCTGTGTATCACCCACGTTTGTACGCTGGTTTCTCTTACAACTACAATGCTTACACATATAGCCGTACAACTGCAAGCTCTGGTGCATTTGTTTATGACCAAACTTTTGACGTAACAAATAGCTTTGCTCCTCACGACTTTGGTGCAATCATCGGAACAGGCTTACAGTTTGACCTTAAATTTGCTAACTTGTTAGTAGATGCTCGTTACCGTCATGGTTTCACAAAAACTGTACGTAGAGCAGGTGATATCACTTCTTTACAACCATTAGTACGTCAAGCTAGTATCAGTGATGTAGCCTTTATGGTAGGATTAGGTTTCGCTCTATAATCTGAGTTAGAAATAATTTAGACCTAAAGAACTTTGAAAATCCTGTCTGACTTTGTTCAGACAGGCTTTTTTGTTTTATCACATTTTTTAGATGGATACTACATAATTTTCTATCTTTGCAGCCTATTTCAAATTCATACAAAACCATTTCCCTGTTTTTAGCAATGACACTCTCTCATCGTAAAGCTGCTTTAGTTGCATTAGGCAATTTTATAGATACTCTTTCAAAAAAAGACAAACATCCTATTTTTCATAGAGCCTATGTGCATAATAACTGGTTCACGATTGAAAATATAGAATTTGCCCTTGCTTCTATTCGCAGTATGCTAACAAAAGATAGCTTAGAAAATTGGCTTTCTAACTACAACCAACAAGCATTAGAAGAGGTGGGGACAAAAATACCTTCAAAAAATATAGGAATTATAATGGCAGGAAATATTCCTTTTGTAGGTTTTCATGATATGCTCACAGTGCTTTTGAGTGGACACAATGTTTGGATAAAGCCAAGCCAAAAAGATACTATTCTGATAGAAAAACTACTAGAATGGATGTTTGAAGTAGAACCTACTTTCAAAGAACATATCTCATTGCGTCCTAACCTAAAAGGCGCAGATGCTTATATTGCCACAGGCAGTAATAATTCTGCACGTTATTTTGAATATTATTTTGGAAAATTTCCAAGTATTATTCGTAAAAATCGCTCTTCAGTAGCCATTATTAAAGGAGACGAGACACAAGAAGAGTTAGAAAGATTATCTATAGATATTTTTCAATACTTTGGTTTGGGTTGTCGAAATGTATCAAAACTATATGTTCCAGAAGGATATGACTTTGGAAAACTACTTGATACAGTGTATTTACAGTGGAATGAAATGAAAAATCATAATAAATATGCTAATAACTATGATTATTATAAAGCTATTTACCTAATGGAGCAAATTCATCACTTTGATGCCTTCAATATTTTGCTTACAAAGGATACTTCTATTTCTTCGCCTACTGGAGTATTATATTATGAAATCTATCAAGATATTGAAGAAGTAAAACAAATTGTTACGGAGAAAGAAGAGCAAATACAAGTTATCGTTTCGGCAAATGCTTGGTTTGAAAACAGCATTGATTTTGGACAAGCACAGCATCCTAAAGTCTATGATTATGCTGATGGAGTAGATACTATGAAATTTTTATTAGAGTTATAAGTAAATGGACAACTTAAAATTGATAATTGAAACCTGTCAAAGCAGCGAAGTCAATCATATAACTAATTGTTTATAAGTAATTTATGTAAATATTTAATGTAATCTACATCTGCACAATTACTTAATCTAAAAAAAATATATCAAAATAAGGGTTTCATACGTTTAAGTAAAAATAATTCCAAATTTAACTTTACCAACGTATGCGTATTCATTATTTTTTCACATCCGTATTTTTATTCTTGTTTATTTTTAAAGTAGAAGTGTCTGCTCAAAATCAAATCATTGCTTGGCAAACTACAAGTTCTGATGAGCGTTCTCAAAAGCATAGTGTGCATAGCTACGACACACAAGGAAGACTAATGAGCGTTGAAGAGCCTTTACAAGACCTTAAAACTGATTATATCTATGATACTCAAGCAAGTCTGAAGAGACTAGATGTCTATACAACAGAAGGTATTGTTAAGGTCAATTACACGTATGGAGCAGAGCCTACCATAACAATAACTCACCCTGTTTGGGGCGAGCAGAAACGAGTTTCTTATAAAGATGAACGAGGAAAAGTTACAGAAGAAAAAATATATCATAACAATGAGCTTGTAAGACGAATCTTGTATTCCTACACTGCCTTTGATAGCCTTTTTGGAAGAGAAGTAGTCAATTTTTATGAGCCTACTAAGGATGGAAAAATCACTCCTACTTTAAATTTTATTTTTAGTGGTAACAAGAAAATAGCTAATCCTATACACAAAAAGTATATTACTTATTTTGATGAAGAGACACGTAAGAGAACCAAACATGTTGTTTTTGTAGATGATAAAACACCATTAGAAGAGACATTTTATAGCTACATAAAAACAGGATACAATAAAGATTTTATTGAAAAAACGCATTACTTTAATTATCAGACAGGAGAGCAAGAACTTATATGGTATGCTTACGATGAAAAAAACAACCTTCCTACTTTTATAAGAACTGAAAAACGCCAAAAAGAAAATCTAATTTCTTATGATACCCAAGAATTTATCTATCAAAAAGACAGATTATGGCAAATTATTCATCAGAGTTTTGTAAGCCCACTAGGAAGGATGACAGACAAAATACAACCTTCAAAGAGCTTTTTTAGTAAGAAAGTATCTGTTTATAAGGATGCAAGACTTATTAGAGAACGTCATTATGAGGGTGAGACCTTAGCTAAAACCATAGATTATCAATACACCAAAACTCAAAATTAAGGCTACAATTTTGTATATTTGTATAAAGAGAATTTAACCAAAAAACAGCGAGAAACTGCTATATAATATGATAGAATTACCAGTTATAAATATAAATGCAAAAAATAAAACTCCAGAAGAGCTTAGTGGCAAAAAGCCAGATTGGTTGCGTGTTCGCCTGCCCGTCGGAGAAAATTATAAGCAAGTAAACGAGCTAGTCAGCAAACATAAGTTGCATACTATTTGCCAAAGTGGAAACTGTCCAAATATGGGAGAGTGTTGGGGAGCTGGAACGGCTACCTTTATGATATTGGGAAATGTATGTACTCGTGGTTGTTCATTTTGTGCTGTACAGACGGGTCGTCCACCAGAATATGACACTGACGAACCAAGAAGAGTAGCAGAAGCAATCAGCCTAATGAAAGTAAAACACGCTGTTATAACTTCTGTTAATCGTGATGAACTCAAAGACCGTGGTGCAGAAATTTGGCACAACACTGTCAAGTTTACAAAAGAACTTTCTCCAAAAACAACTATCGAAACACTCATTCCAGATACAAAAGCTAACTGGGAAGCCTTAGAAACAATGATTTCGGCAGGGCAAGAAGTAGTTTCACATAATATAGAAACGGTGGAAAGACTCTACAAGCGTGTGCGTCCACAGGCTCGTTATGCACGCAGTTTGGAACAAATCAAGCGTACCAAAGCGTATGGCAAACGTACCAAAACTGGAATTATGGTCGGCTTAGGCGAAACCAATGAAGAGGTTTTGAAAACTATGGACGATTTGGTGGAAAACGGTTGTGATATTCTTACTATTGGGCAATATATGCAACCTACAAGAATGCACCTTGCTGTTACTGAATATGTACATCCAGAAGTATTTGATTTCTACAAGGAAGAAGGGTTGAAACGAGGTCTAAAATATGTAGAATCTGGTGCATTGGTTCGCTCTTCTTATCACGCCGAAAGACATGTAAATGTATAAATAATGCCCCTAAACAACGGTTTTACTCTCGTTTTACGGTTTAGCGCAAATAATACCAAATAATTATTCTATGAAAAAATCAATCTTTATTATTGCTTTTTTTAGTCTGTTCGTTTCAATTACATCTTGTAACAACACTAAAAAAGCAGATACAACAACAAATACAGAGCAAACAGAAGTTACTAATCAGAAAGTTGAAAAACTAGAAGCTCCAGAGTTTCGTATCAAAATGGCTGAACTCAAATTATACAATATTGTCGATGTCAGAACTCCTCAAGAGTTTGAACAAGCAAGTATTCTAAAAGCCAAAAACATTGACATCAATGGAGATTCTTTTGAGGAAGAGCTTTCGAAGCTAGAAAAAGACAAACCTCTCTTTTTATACTGTAAATCGGGTGGACGTAGTGCAAGAGCCGTAGAAAAGGCAAAGGAGATGGGCTTCGAACGCATTATTGAGCTAGATGGTGGTTTTGAGAGCTGGAAGGCTGCCAAAATAGAAACACAACACGGAATGTAAACAGACAAATTCTCATTTTAGGTTATTCCATTACAAAAAGGTAAATTTGATTTTTTCAGATTTATCTTTTTCTTTTTATACAAATAGAATGAAATCAAATAGATTAGAAGCCTTTAGTGATGGTGTATTGGCAATCCTCATTACCATTATGGTATTGGAAATGAAAGTTCCAAAAGGAAATGATTTGCACGATTTACAAGAAGTATATCCTGTATTTATCAGCTATATTTTGAGTTTTCTCTACTTGGGCATTTATTGGAACAATCATCATCATCTTTTTCAAGCTACAAAATATGTCAAAGGAAAAGTGCTTTGGGCAAATCTCCACCTACTTTTTTGGCTTTCATTGATTCCATTTACGTCGGGTTGGTTGGGTGAGACAAAGTTTGCTCCTATTCCAGATGCACTTTATGGAGTAGTTTTACTAATGAGTGCAATAGCCTATTTTATTTTGCAGAATATGATTCTCAAAATTCATGGCGAAGACTCTGTCCTGCATAAAGCCATTGGAAAAGACTACAAAGGCAAAGTTTCATTGGTTTTATACGCTGCTGCAATTCCTCTCTCTTTTATTAGCCCATGGGTTTCTATTTCTATTTACTTTGGTGTAGCTTTGCTTTGGATAGTTCCAGACAAACGCATTGAAAAAACGCTTTATAAAGAAATAAAAAAGCAACAAAAACAAGACAATGATAAAGACATCGAACACCTAAACTAAAAACAATATCAATTTGGCAACAATAAAAAACACTCCATTTATAATAATTGTTTTTCTAATCATTTCTTTGATGAGTTGTGAAAGCAGACTAAAAACATTGGAAGGAAAGTGGGTAACTAAAAGCCTAAGTTCAACACTATTAGAAGAAGATATTGATGATTTTCCCAAAAACATGAGAGAGCAGATGAGAAAACATAAAGATTCGGTTATGCAGTCAAAAGTAAATACTATGTATGTAGAATTTGAAATGAACAATCATAAAGGAACAAAAGGTATCTTACATACTAATATGTATGAAAATAATGAAGCAGTGTTGTGGAGATATTTGGAAAAAGACCATCAAATCCATCTCTACGACCCCAATAAAAAAGATAGATATTGGAATATCGTAGAGTTTACAGATGCTACACTTACTATACAAATGCACGATGGCAAGAATGATTGGGCAATATGTTTCATCAGAGAAAACTTGAGAGGAACAAGGTTGAGACTAGCTCAAAAATAGATATATCAAATTATTAATCAGAAAAAAATGCAACAAGAACAAGGAATATTCTCACAAGGAAAAGTAATTTTGATAGACAAGCCACTTACTTGGTCGTCTTTTGATGTGGTCAATAAAATTCGTTATGCTATCAAAAAATATGAACAGAAGAAAAAAGTTAAGGTCGGACATGCAGGGACGTTAGACCCACTTGCCACAGGACTTCTGATTCTCTGCTCTGGAAAAATGACAAAACAAATAGAGCAGTTTCAAGGACAGGAAAAAGAATATATTGCCCAAATTACCTTTGGCTTTACTACTCCCTCCTATGATTTGGAGACCGAACTAGAAAACGAAAAAGATACTTCAGAAATTACTTTAGAAAAGATAAAAGATGCTTTAAAGCATTTTGAAGGAGAAATAGACCAAGTTCCACCCATTTTTTCGGCTGTGCAAGTAGATGGAAAAAGAGCCTACAAATCGGCAAGAAAAGGCGAAGAAATAGAGCTAAAGTCAAGAAAAGTAACTATTTCAGAATTAGAAATTTTAGAATCAGACTTATCAGAACAAAAAGCCATTATTTCTTTGAGAGTCGTTTGCAGTAAGGGAACATATATCCGAAGTCTTGCTCACGATTTAGGAAAGCAACTAGAAACAGGCGCACACCTTTCTGGTCTTCGAAGAACAAGAATAGGCGATTTCAAAATAGAAGATGCCCAAACCATAGAAGAGTTTTTAGAAAAGTGGAAACCAAAAGAAAAACAATAACTTGTAACTCAAAGGCTTGCTTTTGATATAACGAAAATAAACCCACAAAAAAAGGCTTCAGAACATGCTGAAACCTCTTTTTTATAGCCATGAAAAAATTACCAATCTCGTGGCAATCACGTTAAGTTAAATAGCTATTAATATGCCAAACTCTTAAATTAAGAAAGAAACACTAAAGAAAGCAAGATTAAAATTCATAATAACATGCTTTTTAGAGATACTTCTATAAATTTTGTAAACTTGTTATAACATTTTGCTTGCAAAGAGTTATTCAGAACAGACTTATACCTAATTGATGAATAAAACTATTCATATCCGATTGTGCAGTTCAATTATTCATTGTCCATTTTAAAATTGTCCACTCAGTTATGTCATACGCTCTTCAACCTATTTGGAACATTGCTCATATTTGCTACAAACACGGAATAGAAAACGTGATTATTTCTCCCGGTTCTCGTTCTGCACCTCTGACTTTAGCTTTTGCAAGACATGAAAATCTAAATTGCAAAGTGGTAGCCGATGAGCGTTCAGCAGCTTTTGTTGCTTTAGGCATTGCACAACAGACAAACAAACCAGTAGTTTTGATTTGTACATCGGGTTCGGCCGCCTACAATTATGCGCCAGCTATTGCAGAGGCTTATTTTCAGCAAATTCCTTTGATTGTCTTGACGGCTGACCGTCCTCCAGAGTGGATAGACCAATTAGATGGACAGACTATACGGCAGAATAATATTTATGGAAAACACGTAAAGGAAAGCTACACATTGCCCATAGATTTATCTCATAAAGATGCTGTTTGGCACGTCGGACGTATTGTTTCAGAAGCTATAAATTTATCTAAAACCTATCCTTCTGCGCCTGTTCATATCAATGCGCCTTTTCGTGAACCTTTTTATCCACCAGTAGAAAATAACGACGAAGAGGATATAAATAATTTGTATCAAAATAAGATAAAATACGATAATGAAGTTAAGATAATAGAACAGATTCATAGTCGTCCGAAAATCAGAACACAACATTGGTTAGAACTCTTAGAAGTGTGGAACAATACAGAAGAGAAGCTAATTGTAGGAGGACAAATGCGTTATAACGAACGCTTAGTTTCATCTCTAAATGATTTAGAGGTTACTGTTGTGGCAGATGTAATTTCAAACCTTCATACTGTAAAAAATAGCCTTCAGCATCAAGATGTTTTTCTGATGAACAGAGAAAACTTAGAAGAACTTCGTCCAGACTTATTGATTACTTTTGGAAAGTCAGTTATTTCTAAAAATTTGAAAAAGTTTTTGCGTGAATATCGTGCTATTGAGCATTGGCACATCCAACCAGCAGGACAAGTGGCTGATACATTCCAATCACTCACAAAAGTGATTCCTCTGAACCCGTCTTATTTCTTTAGAAAAGTGTTAGAAAAACAAACTCGTTTTGCTGAATCGTATAGACAATCTTTTTTTGTAGATAATTGGAGAGCAATGGATGCAGAAATCAGAAAATTAAATGCTACATTTTTTGCAGAGCAACCTTTTTCAGAATTTGAAGCTGTAAAGATGGTAATGAAAAATTTACCAAAATCTACAAATTTACATTTAGCTAATAGTATGAGTGTACGCTATGCCAACTATCTCAACTTAGATAAAGAAGCCCACGGCGAGGTAGAAGTTTTTGCCAACCGTGGCACAAGTGGTATTGACGGTTCTACCAGTACAGCCATCGGACACGCCATAGCTCATGAAGAAAAACTAAATATTCTCTTGACAGGTGATGTCGCTTTTTTCTATGATAGAAATGCATTTTGGAATGATTATTTGCCCTCAAACTTGATTGTCATTTTGCTCAACAACCACGGTGGAGGCATTTTTAAAATGTTACCAGAGTGTGCCAAGCAGCCAGAAATAGATGATTTTTTTGTAGTAAAACAGCCTCTAAAAGCTAAAAAGTTAAGCGAAGAGTTTGAACTAGAATATGCTTTTTGTGAAGATAAAAATAGCTTTGAAAAGGCTTTAGAAAATACAGAACTAGAAATTAATAAAAGAAATAGAATTACCATCATTGAAGTAAAAACAAATATAGAAATCAATACAAAAGTATTACAAGATTATAAAAAGGCTGCAAAAGTTTTGGAAGTGGATTAGGTAGGACTTACAATAATTTTAAAGTTATAACAAAGAAATAATTATAAAAAAAAGAGACTGACCTTTTCGGACAGCCTCTTCTATTTAGTCAGTTAGCTTTTCTATTTTGGAATAACAAGCCAAGTGAAAAAATAGCTAGAATATGTAAATACCACGACTGAGATAGAAGCTCAAAATAATTTATTTTTCCTTTGCTCAAGCTCATCAGTAATAATACCTGCGCTCCATAGGGTAAAAGTCCTTGAACAATACAGGCGAAAATATCTAATAAAGAGGCTGTTACTTGAGGACGGATAGAATAATTATCACTAATTGTTTTGGCTATTTTTCCAGAAATAAGAATAGAAACAGTATTATTAGCAATACATAAATTGATAGTGCTTACTAACGTCGCTATTCCAATTAGTGCTGTATGTTGGCTTTTGATAGAATGACTAATTTTTTCTAAAACAAACTGTATGCCTCCACCTTTTTCTACCATAGCAGCTAAACCTCCTGTAAGAAGAGAAAGGTAAAATATTTCGCTCATTCCTTCAAACCCTGCATAAGCTGTTTTGCTAAAACCGATAATATCAAAATGATTGCCATAAAGTCCTATCATACCAGACAAAACTACTCCTAAAAACAAAACAACAAATACATTTAGTCCTGCCAAAGAGGCAACAATAACAAATACATAAGGCACGATAAGTAACCAAGAAATTTCGGAAGATGCGATGGAGTTAGGAGAGGAAACTTCAAAAGAAAACCCATGCACTATTAGAATAGCAACTGTAATCAAGGCAGCAGGTAATGCTATTTTAGCGTTAGTTCTCATTTTATCTTTCATTTCACAACCTAAAGATTGAGTAGCTACAATGGTAGTATCAGAAATAATAGAAAGATTATCACCAAACATTGCTCCTGTCAAGAGAGCAGCACTCAAAAGGGAAAGCGAAATACCACTTTGCTCAGATAAGGCTACAACTACAGAGCCCAATGCTACGATAGCTCCGACAGACGTACCAGCTGATAATGATAAAAAAGCAGCGACTAGAAATATTCCAGCAGGATAATAGCTAGGAGAAATGTAATTAATACCTAAGCTAACAACAGCATCCACACTACCTGTGGCTTTAGTAACAGCAGAAAATGCTCCTGCCAACAGATAAATAATACACATCGTTAGGATTTTTTCCTCCCCACAGCCTTTCAAAAAAATATCTATATTTTCTTTGAATGGAATTTTTATCAAAATAAAAGCTGCCAAAATTCCTATACAAACAGCAATAGGAGAAGGTAAAGCATAAAAATCTTGAAAGTAGATGCCTGCACCTAAGAATATGCCTACAAAAATAATAAGAGGAAAGAGAGCTACGCCATTTGCTTTGGGAGTAGGAAGTGTTTTGATATTTACTTTTTTCATAGAGAGTTATTGGTTTGATGTTAAAAAATTATCAATAATCTCTTCTATGTAAAAGAAATAAGCAGTCAGATAAAACCACCTAAAACGAAGGCGTTTTTTTTCCAATACGATAATAGGTATTGGCTTATCTATTGTAGCACCTTGCTTACGCATGCAGGTTGCTATCTCTTATATTATATATAGAGATTCTTGATAATTGAGCTGCAAAGGTAGGCTTTATCTCTAACAAATGAATTATGCAAAGTCTTAAAAATCAAAAAAAGCCATCTCTAAGATAAATTAGAAATGACTTTTTAAAATTGATAGGTAAATTGGTGATTGATTTAGCTTTTCATAACTAGCATATTCTCTCTACATATTTTATTTTGACATTAGTTGACAGCTTTCTACCAGTTTCAAAAATTCTGCTCGGTAGCCCTCCGAATCTTTTCCTTTGGAATCTTTGACAAGGGCAATAACTTGATTATAAGAAGCATTAGATTTGTATTCTGAATTTCTTAGAAGCATTCCAAACTCTGCCACAGCAGCCGAAAAACGGAAATTATCAGAAGTTTTTTCTAGCTTAATATTCTCATCCTTCAAAGGATTTACGATAAGATTACTTGTGTCTTCATTTGGCTTTTTGTAGCGTAATTTTAAATTTAAAAGTTCATCAGAAGAGGCAGCAGCCGTATAACTTTCTTTGATTTTGTCTTCTTTTTGGTAACGCAAATCATCCACCGAAGGCAAAAACTCGCTCTTTACACCTACTGGAATTACTTCATAAAGTGCTGTTACGGTGTGTCCTGCGCCAAGCTCTCCAGCATCTTTTTTATCATCATTGAAATCTTCTTTGTTGAGCATTCTGTTTTCGTAACCAATCAGACGATAGGCAGCTACTTTTGCAGGGTTAAATTCAATCTGAATCTTGACATCTTTAGCAATCGTAAACATTGTAGCTCTCATTTGTGTTACAAACACCTTTTTTGCTTCTTGAATATTGTCTATGTAAAAATAGTTTCCATTGCCTGCATTACTAAGTTCTTCCATTTGATAATCTTTGTAATTACCCATTCCAAAACCACAAACAGTCAAGAAAATTCCATCATTACGTTTTGTTTCAATCATTTTTACAAGCTCATCTGGAGAATTTACACCCACATTAAAATCGCCATCTGTACACAAAATAACTCGGTTGTTTCCATCTTTTATCAAATTATCTTTAGCCAAAGAATAAGCGAGTTGTATTCCTGCTCCACCTGCTGTACTTCCTCCTGCCGAAACAGCATCTAGCGCATTCAAAATCTTATCTTCTTCTGAAGCTGGCGTAGATTCCAAAACCAAACCTGCTGCACCTGCATAGGCTACAATCGCAATACGGTCGTTGTCGCTAAGTTGAGAAAGAAGAAGTTTGAGTGAAGAGCGAAGCAGAGGAAGTTTGTTTTGAGCTTCCATAGAACCCGAAGCATCAATTAAAAACACAAGGTTAGAAGGGGCAAGGTTGCCATAGTCTAAATCTTTTCCTTGTATGCCTACATGGACGAGTTTGTGCTTTTCATTCCAAGGCGCAGTAGAAATTTCTGTGCTAACTGAAAAAGGATGTTTTCCTGTCGGATTTTTGTAGTCGTAATCAAAGTAATTGATAAACTCTTCTATACGAACAGCATCTGGATTGGGAAGCTGCCCAGACTGAATAAAACGACGAGCATTGGAATAAGACGCATTATCTACATCAATAGAAAACGTAGAGAGAGGTTCTTTGAGTGATTGGATAAACTTATTTTCTATCTGTTTTTGGTAGTTTTCTGTATTTTGAGGAACTTCATCATAATACATTTCTGCCTCATTCATCACAGCTCCACTAGCAATGTCTTTTTTAGCTCTTGACATTTCTCTATTACTAGAGATTTTCGTAGGTGATTCGGCTGCATAATCTTCTTCAGTAACAGCTACTGAACTATCTGCCATTTCGTAGTTGGTATTTTTAGAGGAATTACAAGCCACAAAAAATAAAGTAGAGCTTGCCATCAAAGCAACTTTAGAGATTTTTCTGAGAGAGATTTTTGAAGATTTCATAATTATAAAAATTTGGTGTAGTAATCTGTTTGTTTGGTAAGTAGATGCACCACTTCACAAAATTCCACACAAAAATTTTTATTTTTTTTTCTACGAATATCTTTTTCCTTAAAAATTAGACAAAAAAAATACCCTTTCTATATCTCAAGTTTTCTGTACTTTGAAGAAAACTGTCAGCGATTAGAAAAGGTATTTTTTTGCAAGTAATGAGAAAGAATGAATTTAAAGTACGCTATTATAACGGATTCAAGCTAGGAAAAGTTCTGTTCTACTCAATTATTTTTGAATTATTTAAGTCATTTTTTTCCATTTACTTTATTCCAATAATCTTGATAAGATTTGACCTGCTCCTCTAATTTAATTTCTTTTCCTAATAAATAACGATGATAGCTGTCAAGGATAATTCCAGACATGTCATCTGGATGGTAAATACCCATTTGATTGAAATACTTTGATAGCCTTGAACCTCCCCATAATTGCCAGTTGTTTCGTATCCACCTTCCAAAACCAAAATGTGTCTTCGCAATAAATTCGTCTTCCGTCCACTCTTTAACTTGCAGCTTAGTAGAGTCATTCCAAAAGCTATCTATTTGTTTAAAACATTCTTCAAGGTTCTTGGGAATATAAACGTTCCTAAGAGTATCTGTCGTAAACCTCTCTTTATCTTCTTTTCGCCACTTTTGTTCAATTTTTTGAAATGGTCTGATAATATCTTCGTGAATGAAGTTATTATCATTTAAGGCAGCTTTAAAAGACAGTAACACGATTTTCTCAATATGTTTAGCGTGAGTAATTCCTAATTTGGAATAATACTTTTCAAACTTCGTTTTTCTCTTTGAGCCTAGTCCAGCCCATTTCGTTATTGTTCTATACTCTCCCCCCAAAGGGTAAATTAAATAAAGCAAACTATCGTTAGGTGTTTCTTTAATGACTTGTTTAAGACTATCTGGACAATCTGTATTCAAAATACGGATAGCTTCATCAATATTCTTAGGCGTTCTGACCTTCTGACTGTAAGCAACAGTTTGAATCATCACAAATAAAAAAGTCAGAATGTATAATAATCTTTGCATCATGATATTTTAATCTAAAACGGAATTTATTGTAGCTTAATAAGTACGCAAACTATTATTTTTGTGCTGCAAATGTTTTAGTTGCTCTGTTCTTTTAGTTTTTTAAAAGTTCTATACTCCACCAAAACTGTAACTACTAAAAACAAAACTAAAAGTCCGTTCTGAATCAAATGTTTTTGCCAAAACCCTGTCCATTCAATATTTAAGCAAACAAAAATAAGAAGTGTAGAAACTCCCAAATACAATATCATTTTCAGAATTGGATAAGGAATAGGCTGATATTTCCTACCCAAAATGTAACACAAACTTGCCATTGTGAGATAACAAGAAAGCGTTGCAATAGCACTTCCAAAATAGCCTAAATAGGGAATCAAGAGAAAGTTGAAACTAATTGTAATAATTGCTCCCACAAGACTTATCCAAAGTCCAAAATGAGTTCGGTCAGAAACCTTAAACCAAACTGAAAAATTGTAGTACAGCCCCAAACAAATATTTGCTAGTAAAAGAATTGGAACAATAAAAAGTCCTTCGTGGTATGCTTTATTTGTGATAAAAATATTGGCTATCCATTCCATATTCATACTTACGCCTAGCATCATCAAGACACAGACAATCGTAAAAAAATGAGTAATGGTAGCAAAGGTTTTGGGAGAATCTTTTTGGCTTGCTTGTGAGAAAAAAAATGGTTCTGCCCCATATTTGAAGGCTTGAACGGCAAGTGTAATAAAAATAGAGAGCTTATAACACGCCGAATAAATACCAACAGCATCCATTGGAGTTTTATTCGGATAAAAATTATTAGGCAGCCATTTTTGTAGCAGCGTTCTGTCTATTACTTCATTGATAGAATATGCAATTCCTGCAAAAAGCAACGGATAAGCATACTTTATCATAGGCTTATATATTTCCCAATTTATCACAAAACGGAAGTCTTTAAATTCTCTCCAAAGCAGTGGAAGTACAGAAGAGTTGGCAATTAGATTGGCTAAAAAAACATATCCTACACCTATTTGAGGGTCATAAATCAGTTTTGCATACTCTTGAAAAAATAAAAATTGTGTTCCTTCTGCGCTACTTTTGCAAAAATAGAGAAAGAAAATATTGAGAAATAACGTCAGAATAATAACAGTCATTCGAAGAGAGGCAAATTTTATTGCTTTTCCCTCTGCTCTAAGCCTTGCATAAGGAATCGCTACCACCGAATCAATGGCAATAATACAGGCAAACCATTTTACAAACTGTGCATTTTCTGGATATTCTAAAAATGTGGCTATCGGCTGTGCAAAAATCCACATTAGAGAGCTAAAAATTAGAGAAGCCAAAAGCACAGAACTAAGCGAAAGGTTGTATGAGTCTCCATTTTTATTTTCACTTTCTGCCTCTTTTTCCTTAGCAATAAAACGAAAGTATGTTGTCTCCATTCCGTGCGTATAAATTACATTTAGAAGTGCAGCATAGGCATAAAAAACAGACATTCCACCATACTCATCGGGTAGAAAAATACCTGTATAGAAAGGTGTGAGTAGGTAGTTGAGAAGCCTACCAACTATGCCTGTAAGTCCGTAAATAGCTGTTTGGGAGAGGAATTTTTTATACAATTTTTATTTTTTGAAGAATACTATTAGAATATGTATTTCAGACTTCTAGCCTGAATGCAAAGTAACACATTTTTTTATTATCCAACCAGTCTAGAAGACTGATATACAAATTAACTAATTTTAGAAAACTTAGAATGTAATTATTCTCTACCTTGCCATACAAATCGTAAAAAATCGTTAATATCTCATCAAATACAGACAATGAAAAAAATTATTTTACAATTATCTGTTGCTGCTGCCTTACTTTCGGCGTGTGGAACAGAAAAAAAGACCATGGAAGAAGAACAAAAACCTGTTGTATTCGAATATCCAGAAACTAAAAAAGATACAGTTCAAGATACGTATTTTGGTACGGCTGTAACTGACCCATACCGTTGGTTAGAAGACGACCGAAGCACAGAAACAGAAAGCTGGGTAAAAGCGCAGAACAATGTTACTTTTGACTATTTAAAATCTATTCCTTACCGTGAGGAGCTTAAAAATCAGTTAGAAAAGGTTTGGAACTACGAAAAACTCTCAAGACCATTCAAAGAAGGAGATTACACGTATTTTTATAAAAATGATGGACTTCAAAATCAGTATGTTGTTTATCGCAAAAAAGAAGGAGAAGATACCGACCAAGTTTTTATAGACCCCAATACATTTTCCAAAGATGGAACTGTTTCGATGGCAGGACTAAATTTCTCTAAAGATGGAAGTCGTGCAGCTTACCTTATTTCAGAAGGAGGCAGTGACTGGAGAAAAATAATCACAATCGACACAGAAAGTAAAGAAGCCATTGAAGACACACTCAAAAATGTAAAATTTAGTGGTGTAAGTTGGAAAGGAAACGATGGTTTTTATTATTCTAGCTACGACAAACCAGAAGGAAGTGAGCTTTCTGCCAAAACTGACCAACATAAACTATACTATCACAAAATAGGCACACCTCAAAGCCAAGATAAAGTTATTTTTGGAGCAACAGCCGAACAAAAACATAGATATGTAAGTGGATATTTGACAGAAGACGAAAAGTATTTAGTTATTTCTGGTAGTAATGCCACTTCTGGAAATAAACTTTTTATCAAAGATTTATCTAAGGAAAGCAATCCATTAATTACCATTATTGATAATGAAGACAGTGATACGTATGTAATGGAAAATGAAGGTTCAAAACTCTATTTGGTAACCAACTTAGATGCACCAAATCAGAAAGTTGTAACGACAGATTTCTCAAAACCTACTTCTGAAAACTGGAAAGATGTCATTCCTCATACGGAAAATGTGTTGAGTGCTTCTTCTGGAGGTGGATATTTGTTTGCTGAATATATGGTAGATGCTATTTCAAAGGTTATTCAGTACGATATGGATGGAAACAAAATTAGAGATATAGAACTTCCAGGTGTGGGTAGTGCTGGAGGTTTTGGAGGAAAGAAAGATGATAAAGAAATGTATTTCTCATTCACTAACTACAACACACCAAGTAGTATTTATAAATTTAATGCTGACACAGGAGAGTACGAATCGTATTGGAAACCTGCTATTGATTTTAACTCTGACAACTATGAGTCGAAGCAAGTTTTTTATACTTCTAAAGACGGCACTAAAGTTCCGATGATTATAACTTATAAAAAAGGGACAGAGTTGAATGGTAAAAACCCAACTATTTTATATGGTTATGGTGGATTTAATATCAGCCTTACACCAAGTTTTAGTGTGATTAATTCGGTTTGGCTGGAGCAAGGAGGCGTTTATGCTGTGGCAAACCTTAGAGGTGGAGGAGAATATGGAAAAGAGTGGCACGATGCAGGTACACAGATGAAGAAACAAAATGTTTTTGATGATTTTATTGCTGCTGCTGAATATTTAATTAGTGAAAAATATACTTCTAGCGATTATTTAGCAATCAAAGGAGGTTCTAATGGAGGTCTTTTGGTAGGCGCAACCATGACGCAACGTCCAGACCTTATGAAAGTAGCTATTCCTGCTGTGGGAGTTTTGGATATGCTTCGTTATCATACTTTTACAGCTGGTGCTGGTTGGGCGTATGACTACGGAACATCAGAGCAAAGCAAAGAAATGTTTGAGTATTTGAAAGGTTACTCTCCTGTCCATAATGTAAAAGAAGGTGTTTCTTATCCTGCTACACTTGTTGTTACTGGCGACCACGACGACCGTGTTGTTCCTGCACACTCCTTTAAGTTTGCAGCAGAGTTGCAAGACAAACACAAAGGAAATAATCCTGTCATGATTCGTATTGAAACCGATGCAGGACACGGAGCAGGCAAACCAACAAGCAAAATCATAGAAGAAAATGCTGATGTTTTTGCCTTTACACTCTATAATATGGGTTTTGAGAAACTTCCTAAAAATGAGGTAAATCAGAAAGCGAAGTAATTCTCTAAGTCTCAAAAAATTTTAACCCTTCTATATTTTAGCATAAAATACTGAATATAGAAGGGCTTTTTAATGCTCTAAATTTTAACTACTTAGAGTAATGGATATTCATAGATATTTACTGTTCTGTGAGTCATAGAACAGGGAAAAGAAGGTTTTTTGATTTTCTAAAGTTTAACTACTACCTAAAAGTGTTTTGTATATTCAAATTTAATCTGCTCTCAAAGCTACAATGGGAGCAATCTTGGCAGCACGATAAGCTGGAAAAAAACCTGCTAATGCACCTGAAATAACTAACAAACCAATCGCTACCAAAACGACATATAAATCTACTTCTGGATTTCTAAAAAATGAGTCGCCACCACCTCCGTCTCCTACAAGTATTTTCATTCCCATAATCGCCCCTACTCCTAAAGTAAGTCCAAAAAAACCAGCTACCGAAGTAATCACAATCGCTTCACTCACAATCAGACTGACAATAGAATAAGGCGTTGCTCCCAAAGCCTTTCGAATTCCAATTTCTTTAGTTCTTTCTTTTACAATAATTAACATAATATTGCTCACACCAATTATTCCTGCCAAAATAGTCATTAGGCTTACCACCCAAACAAAGCCACGAATAAAGAGAAAAAGCATCTGAAACTTCTCAAACTCTTCAACATTGTTACGTACTCTTACAGCTCTATCATCTTCTGGAGAGAATTTATGACGTTTAGCAAAGTCTTGTTGAATATTTTTTGCAATCTGATTAGACTCTTCAACAGAAGCATTCCCTACTGTCATCATCAACTGGTTTATTTTATTATTTGCATTAAATGCTAGTTGGGCTGTTGTGATGGGAAGGTACATATACTGCATTTCACGCTCGTTTCCAGCATCTGAAAATACTCCTACTACTTGAAAAGGAATGTCTCCAATGGTAATCCACTTTCCAACAGGAAAAGCTGGTTCAGTTTCAAACTCTTCAAAAAGCTCTTTTGCTACCAGTTTTCCTATTACAACAACCTTTCTTTTTTTATCTAAATCTGTTTGATTGATAAAACGTCCGTTGTCCATTATCGTACCTTCAAGATATTTATGGTCTGGGTGTACACAACGGGTATTGTAGGACGAACTTTTGTTTTTGTATCTAGTAATCGATTCCCCTCTCAAATAATATCTACCTGATTTATACTCTACACCATCAATATTTTCTAAAGCATCATAATCTTGATTTTGAAATTGAATTTGCCTACCTACAGGCATTCCCTTGTAGGCTATTGAGGTTTGTCCACCGTACACCCAAAGGCTATTAACAGCATCATCTCTGAAATTATATTCTACTCCATTTTGAAGTCCTTTGCCTGCACCTAAGAGCAACACCAACATAAAAATACCCCAACCTACACCCAAAGCTGTAAGAGAGGTTCGGAGTTTGTGTCTAAAAAGAGTATCTACAATCTCACTCCATTTGTCTATATCTATTATTCTCATAGTTGGTAATCCATCTTAGTAAGTTTCTTTTACAAGATAAAAAAGTATTGTTTCAAATAGGAATATTCTATTATTTTTAACGGAATTTAGTTTATGAGAATAATTCAAAAATTCCCCAAGCAGCTAACCCTAGTACAATAAAAACAACTACCCAAACATACCACAGAGCAATTTTTTGATTTGTAGTTGAATAAGGCTGCTCGCCTTCAATATCTCTGTAAAGCTGAAAGTAGGCACGTCTTGCACCTTTCATACCTTCCAAAATCTGTTTGTGTTTTTCAAAGGCTTGTGCCAACTCTTTATCCTGCTCTAGTTTTGTTTCAAAACTAACTTTTTCTTTTTCTGAAAGTGAATCGGAAAGGTAGTCATTAAATTTTTCAGTAGATGAATGACTTGTAAAGTTCATAATTATATAAGTTTTAGTGTATTATTTTTATTCGTATAAATCCAATAAAATCAGACCAAATAAATATAAGTACTTAGAATTAGACAATAAAAAAACAGTTCTAACAAAACGCTAGAACTGTTTTTAGGTTTTAAAAAATGAAAATCAGAAGCTGTTTTTCAATTAGTCAATCAAATAAGTAATTCCTAAAGAGAAGGTACGACCAATTTTATATGAGCCATACGTGTACTCTTGTCCTTTAAATTCTTGAACCATTTTGTATTCTGGATTCAGAAGGTTTCTTGCACGGAAGGTAAAGCCCCAGCCTTTTTCTGTTGTTTTCTTGAAAGCAAAGTCTAAAGATGGACGAGCTACTTCAAATACATCTGGTTGTCCTCCTTGTGTAACATACGCCAAACGCTTTCCAAACACATTGAATGTTGTACTTACATTAATTCCTTTTTCTTCAATATCATAATACACAAACGCATTGGCTACATACGGCGATTGCATAAACATTGAACGAGTAGATTTACGGTCTGGGTCAGTTGCACGAATAAGTTCTAATTCTCTTGGGTCAATATCTACCTTTGAAGACATAATACTAAGATTTGAACCTACACTGAAACGTTCTAAGGCTTTTGTAAAATTCAGACGCTTACGAACTTCAAGTTCTACTCCCATTACAGTTGCAGCACCTACATTACGGAACTGAACTTCTCCGTTAGCAGCTTGTGGATTGAATGCTCTTTCAATCGGATTTTGGAAACGCTTATAGAAAGCACTTACTGAGATAATCTCTCCCAAACCAGGGTAAGACTCAAAACGAAGGTCAATATTATCAATAAGTGTACGCTCTAAGTTTGGATTACCAATCAAGATGAAGTCTCCGATAAAGTCAAAGCTAGGAAAAGGAGCAAGCTCTCTAAAGGTAGGGCGAGCAAGCGTTCTGCCATACGAAGCACGAACATTAATTTTTTCTGTTGCTTCATAAATAAGATTTAAGGCTGGCAAAATATCATTTGTATTAACCTTTCCAACTTCAATATCTGGATTATCACTCACTGTTTCAATGTTTGTTCCTTCATAGCGAAGTCCCATAACCGAACGAAGTTTTCCTGCAATTTTCCAATCTGTCATGGCATAAGCAGAAATTACTTGCTGTGAACCTGTATAGCTATTTGTAAGTTGTGTAGCATCTAAAATTGTCATTCCACGCTGTCCATTTTCTAAGAAACCAACATCTTTTAAGAAATCATCTGGGTCTCCTGTTCTTTCAAAATCATCTAGCACATTAAATCCTGTCAAACGTCCATAATCATAACGAGCTTCATTGAAATCTCTTTCTTTATTCAAATATCCAGCACCAAGCTGAATTTTGCTATCTCCAGCTTTTGTAGTAAATGGAATCGTAACATCTATTTTGTTGTCCCAGTTAGTTTCTAACATATCACGGTAGTAACGAGCAGGAGCAGGATAAGCAGCGATGTTGATATTATAAACACGCTCATCTCCATTTTGGATATAATCTCTTGAGAAGTAACGCAAATCTGGTTCATCTTGAGTAGATTGAGCGATAGAAGAAAGCCACTCAATTTCGATATTTCTTTTTCCTAAAGTATGCTTTCCTTTGAGCTGTGCCGAACCAATAGAACGCTCTAAATATTGAAGTACATTTGTTTGGTAGATATTATTTTCTCCAAAAACTTCTTCACTCCAACGTCCTTCTCTAAAGTCTGCAACTTTATCAGAACTTCTGTTATACATTAAGTTTAAAGCAATTTTGCTTGTTGGAGCAATTTTATAAGCCATATTGAGGTTTGCTCCTGCCAAAACTGTTTCTGTTCCTTTTTCTGTACGCAAATCAAAGGCTGGGTTCAATTCAGCACTTTCAGCACTTGGAAGATTATAACGTCCTGTAACTCCGTCATTAAAGTAATTGAAATTTCTTTGATACGAAAGTGAAGTAACAAAACCAAAAGGGCGACCCAAAACATCAATCTGATTGCCTAATGCCACTGAGTGAAACTGATTCATCATAGGCGACTTATTTTCAAAGCCAAAACCTTCTCCGAACGAACGAGCTTCTTCTGCTAATTCTTCTCTATCTGTTGAAAGACCATCAGCAACAATAGCAGGAATTTCACGAGTTCCGTCATCAAAGCCTAAAAAGTCTGTTTTTCCTCCTTCATAACTCAAAAAATCTCCATTAAAACTAGCTTGGTCATTAAAACCAAAAGAAGAGTTCCATTGGAAAGTAAAACGGTCTGGAAAATCTTTAGTAACAAGGTTTACATTACCTCCTGCAAATTCACCTGAAAGGTTAGGCGCAAATGTTTTTGAAACAATAATATTATCAATCAGATTGCTAGGAAATAAGTCCATCTGAACAGAATTTCTATTTGGGTCAAGGCTTGGAAGGTTTGCTCCGTTGAGGGTTGTTTTGCTATAACGGTCTCCTAATCCACGTACATATACATATTTTCCACCTTCTACTGAAACGCCTGTTACTCTTGTAATGGCTGCTGCTGCATCTCTGTCTCCAGAACGTGAAATTTGCTCTGAAGCTAATCCGTCTTGTACTACACCAGAATTTTTCTGTGCTGCCAAAACAGCTGTTGTTGATGCTGTTTCTGCTTTTGCTTCAACTACTACAGCATCTAAAATTTCGTTATCTTCTCCTAAGGCTACATCAAGAACTGTTACTTCTCCAGCTTTTACTTCTACACCAGTAATTGTTTTTGATTGATAGGAAACGAAAGAAAATTGAATATCGTAAGTTCCAGCTTCTAGGGAAAGAGAATATTTTCCGTCTAAATCGGCTGCTGCACCTGTAGTTGTGCCGACAATTACTGCTGTTGCTCCAATGAGTTCTTCTCCATTGGTAAGGTCTTTTATTGTTCCCCTAACTGTTCCTTTAGTAGATTGTGCAGAAGAGTAGGAAAATGTAGAAAATACAAGAAATAAACTTGCAAGTAGGGTTAATAAATTTGTTTTCATTACTTATTTGTTGTTCACTCAAGCTATTTTGCTCAAAAGAAGATATTATTATGATTGATTAGATAAAATACAAAATGAGGTAAGAGAAAAGCAGCTACTCAATGTTGTAGCTGCTTTTATATTTTTAAGCGATTAGAAAAACGCTATTATTTTCTTATTGAATGAATGATTCTGTTGCAGTCCAGCCTACATACCAAGGTGTAGAGCCTACTGCAAAAGCACCTCTATAATCAGTTGCTGTAAAGAATGAATTAGCTGGTGCAGATACACTACCACCATTCGCATTTGGAACAAGATTACTACGAGTAACTCCAATAGAACCTACTGTATTTCCATTTGCAGGGAAATAAGCTACTACATCTGCTATAGCTGCATCTAAATCTGCTTGAGCAGGTTCTTTTCCAGATACTACTGCAATAGTAAATAAAGAATCTGCATTTGCTGCAATTTCTGAGAATGTATTATTCATTAACTTCAAATCCCCAGCTTGGAAACGACGGTAGCTGCTCTCACCACTTGCTAAAAATTCAATATCTACAGCACTTTCATAGCTTACAAAAACACTATTGTGGTACTCTCCACCTGCATTATCACGGAAAGTAAGCGCACGGTTACCATCATCAGATGCACCAACAGAAGTGATATTGAAGAATTTTGGAGTAGCATAAGGAGTTCCTGTTTCTGGGTCTGTACCACCGTCATGCTCACCACCACGGTCGCCGAGATCTGGACGCTGATAGATAAGACCAAATTGTACGTTTCCACGGAAACCTTCGTCATAATCAAAATTATCATCACCAGCAGCAGTAGCTATCAAATATTTTGAATTTACTGTTCCACCAAACCATTCAAAAGCATCGTCTTTGTTTGCATAAACCTCAATGTATTCTACTGTAGTACCAGTACCTACACCACCAAAAGTAACACCGTTGATTTCATTTCCTGCACCAATATCAGAACCACCATGACGAACTGAAATATAACGGAACACACCTGAGTTGTCAGCATCGTCAGAACCTCCGTATAAGCCACGAGATTCAGTAGTTGGAATACCTTCAATAGCAGATTCTCCTGGAGTAGAGTTAAGTCCTGCCTTACCTAAAATGATAAGACCACCCCATTTTCCACTCTCGTCAGCACCCAAGTTTCCGTTTAGGTTATCTTCTTCTGCTGTAAAAATAATAGGCTCATTTGGAGTTCCTTCTGCTATAACTTTACCACCACGAGCAACAATAAGAGCAGAAGCATTTTCGCCTTGTCCTTCTTGTCCTTTGATTACTGTACCTGCTTCAATAGTAAGTGTTTGACCTTCATTTACAAAAACAAATCCTTCAAGTACCCAAACTTTATCTTTTGTCCAAGTAATATTGTCTTGTCCAATACCACTTGCATCTGAAGCAATTCTAAGAGAAGCTCTTCCTGTTGCTGCATCTGTACTTTCTGTATAGTTAGCAGGGTAAGTAGGAGTAACTGTTCCACCACCATCTACTACTGTGATAGTTTGTGTATCTGTGTCTGAGCCACCTTCGCCAGTTGCTGTAAGTGTAACAGTGTAGCTACCAGCTTCTGCAAATGCAAATGTAGGGTTCTGCTCAGATGAACTAAAACCTCCTTGATTAGAAGACCAAGCAAATGTTGATGCATTTGTACTTGTATTTGTAAAAGTGATAGTCTGACCAGCCTCTGGACTTGCAGGACTAAAAGTAAAACCTGCTACTGGAGCTGGTGTGTCTGGTGTTTCTTCATCATCGTTACAGCCAGTAAAAAATAAGATGGCTAAAGCAAAAAATGCTAATTGAAAGAAATTTTGTAATTTCATTTTGATTATAATTAATCTTAGTGAATTGATTTTGAGCATTTTAGAACAAAATATAAATAGAGTTTTGATTTTGTTCGGAAGGTTTTTTATTTGCTCTTGATTAAACTTGCTGCAAAGCAACAACCTTATCTTTACTATGAAATTGCTTCAATATTAACATTGAGTTACGTAACACACAATTCACACTGAATTTACAATGAGGCTTTATTAGAGACTAAAAAAGCTATTTTTGCCCACTTTTGAGCTACATTTTTTAGGTAGAGTAATACAAAATTTCTTCTCCATCTTCCATTTTAGTTTCTGTAAGATGTAAACCTATTTTTGATAATACCTTTTGAGAAACCAAATTTTTTTTTGTGGTAAAAGCAAAGATAGTTTTTAGCTCCAGTTTTTGTTTTCCATAATCCATCATAGCTTTAGCAGCTTCACTTATATAACCTTTACTTTCATACTGTGGCAAAATGGCATAGCCAATATCTGGAAAAGCTAAATGCTCTCTTTTAAAAAAACCAATAGCTCCAATAGGTTCTTCATTGGATTTTATCGACATTTTATAGAATCCAAATCCATTTTTTACATAGCTTGTCAAAATGTTGTCTTGTATGTGTTTTTCAGCATCTGCCAAAGAGTTAATATTTCTATCTCCAATATGCTCTAACCAATTTGGGCTATTCATTAAATTAAAAAAGAAAGAAGCATCGTGTAGAGTTACTTCTTCAATAAGTAATCTTTGAGTTTCCAAAATTTTCATAGTTACTGATTTATGTTTTTTCATTCTAAAAAATTGAAGGAAAATTTACTAAAAAGAACATAAAATAATCAATAATTTCTCTATCAAAATTCAGCTATTTACTTTTTAATTAAAGTATAATTTAGTATTTTGTTAATAGTCAGACAACTAACAACAAAATACTACTTACTCTTCCCTCATTGAATATGAAAAGAAATATACTACTGACACTTTTATCTTCTTCTCTATTTTTAGGTATTTCATTATTTGAGTGTAATGCTTTATTTGCTCAAATAGATGATGAAGGACGTTATAAATTTGCTCTTGATGAACTAGAAAGCGAGAAAACCACTGAAATAAAAGTAATTACAGCCACAAAGCGTAGCCAAAGCATTCGTAAAGCTCCTGCCACCATTATGGTTATTACAGCCGAACAAATAAGAGAAAGAGGATATGAGTCTTTAGATGATATTTTTAGAGATATTCCTGGATTTGACCTCACTCGTGTACACGGTGTTTTTCCTAATATTTGGGCGCAACGAGGACTTTATGGAGACGAAAATAAGCGTACTCTTTTGATGATAGACGGAATTGTAGAAAATAATATTTTGGAAGGAAATGTGTTGGGAGGTTCTCAGTATAGTTTGCACGCTATCGAACGTATAGAAATTATTTGGGGCAGTGGTTCGGCTCTCTATGGAGCAAATGCTTTCAATGGAATCATTAACCTTATTACTAAAAAAGGAAGAGATGTAGAAGGGCTAGAATATCAAGGAGGGTATGGAGCATTTCAAACTCAATTTAATAAAGTATTAGCAGGGTTTCAAAAAGATAGTTTGGATGTGATAATTTCGGGTTCATTATTCAACTCAGAAGGTCCCGTTTTTGAAGAACGCCACCCAGCCTACAATGCTAGTTTTGTAGATAACGCATATTCAATAGTTGGTAGAATAAATTGGAAAAACTTAAACATAGGTTTTAGTAGATTTGATAGACCTATGGGGCAAGGACAATTTTCCAATTCGCCAGTAGAATACTATCAACTGCCTTTGTATGGCTATCAAGACAGTGAAGGAACAGTAGCAGGAAGTGGTTCTGCACCTATCAATGTAGCTGGTGAAAGAGCAGGTGTTTGGCGTTCGGTTACCAATACATTATCCACTACGTATAGAAAAGATTTTTCTGAAAAAATATTTGTTTTAGGAAAAGCATACTATCGCCAAACAGGCATTGCAGAGACAAGTTATGACTATTATTATTCTGCTGCTGATTCGGCTTATGAGCGTACGCCTTACTCACACAATTCTTATCTTATTGGTACAGAAGCTCAACTAGATTACAATATCAATGCAAATCAAAGTCTTATTTTCGGACTTGTTTATGAATATAGTGATGTAGAAAAAGGTTATCGTGGTTATGAAAGTGTTCCTCGTTTTTATAATTCATACAATAGCTTTTATCGTACTATTTTAAAAGATAAAAGTTTGAGAGAAAGCGTTATCTATCAAAATTTTGCAGCTTATGGACAGTATGTTATCAATACTAGCCTTCTCAATGCTACTGATTTTGTTCTGGGTGTTCGTTATGACCAAAATAACGTATATGGAACTACTGTAAACCCAAGATTAGCAGTTGTTTCCAATCCAAATGATTTTCTCACTATCAAGCTAATGGCAGGAAGTGCTTACCGTCCTCCAAACAACTTTGAACTTTTCTCTCAAGCAGCTTCAAGAATCCAAAATCCAGACTTACTACCTGAAAAAGTCCGTTCTTTTGAAGCTAATTTTATTCTTACTCCTCTTGAAGGACTTTCCATAGAAACAAATGGTTTTTATAATGCTTATTCAGATATTATTGTTTCCAATGTAAATATTGGAGACATTGATGGAGATGGAAATCCTAATTTTCAGAATCGAAATCAAGGAACTGCACAAGTGGTAGGCTTAGAGACTAAGATACAATATACTATTTCCTCTAATACATTATTATTCGGCAACTTAACCCTACAAAATCCACAGCAAAAAAATGGAGATGAAACCCCAACTGTTCCGAATATTGCCAAAGCAAAAGGGAATTTGGGTTTTCAAGCTACTTTTGGCAATCTGATTAGTTTGTATGGTGTGGCTAACTGGGTAGGCGAGCGCACAACTAACGATTCCAACCCTTTAGAATCTGTGCCTAGTTATACAATTTTTAATACTGCTCTCTCTACCAAAAGTTTTATTGATGACAGAGTAAGTTTTGTTTTGTCAGTAAATAATATTTTCAACACAACTTATTTTGATGCTGGCATCAGAGGAGCAACAGGAGGATATTATGGAACAATGCACCGACAATTAGGTAGAAATGGAACGCTAAAAATTGTTGTGAAGATATAAGACTGTAAAAGTTTATTTTGTTATAGAATACTGTACATCAATAAATATTTGTTGTTCTGTGAGTCACAGAACAGGGAAAAGATATAAGACTACAAACTTTGTTTGGATATTAATCTTACAACAAAAAACCACATAGGCACATAATTTTTTCTATGTGCCTATGTGGTTTGTATTTAAAGTTATTTAAGAATGTTTTTCTAGTGCAAGATTCCATCTTTTGTTTATCGTTTTGTCAGCATATGCTGACGAAAAAATGTGTCCAAGCAGAATGCTTGAACGAGAAACAATGAGTAGAACCCACTCTGCACTTAAATTAAGACTCTTTTTTTCTATTCTTAAACAACTTCTTTATCTAAATCTGCTCTACAAAATCTGAAAACACTTCCTTATGCTTTTCTAAATCCATATTGGCTGAAAGTGATACACGAGCAATGTAGTCTTTATCTGATTCTTTGGTTGTGCCTTGTGTAGAAGTAGCAGGGATTGTCCAATAAACGCCTTTGAGCTGTCCATAACTCACACAGTATTTACTCTCTTGTGGAATATCTTTAATCATCATTGTGATGAGTTTGTCATTGAGCTTTCTTTTATAGGCTTCTCTTTCTTCGGCTGTGTCGCCTTTTGTTGGCAAGTCTAATGAAAAAACCGAAGGCGTAAAACCTTGTTCTGCCAACTCTTCTGAAACAAAATTAATTTTTGCAGTAGGTAATTTTTCTTCAATGAAATTTACAAACTCACGAGTATTTTTGTAGGCTTCTGTAATGCGCTGATTCATAGAAGGAAGCTGTTCTGACAAAATATCTAATTGTAAATCTGTGGCTTCATTATCACAAAGAATAATATGTTTTTCAAGGTTTTCCATCAAGTAAGCAGCTTTTTTGTTTGCCGTTGCATAACCTGCCGTAACTTTTCCTCCACTTGGAAACTTCGAACCACTTACATAAGAGATAACTTTTACATCTGAAAGAATTTGATTTTCTCCTAAAAAGTTGAAATTAGGACAAAACGTTTGGTCTAAAATAAAAACAGGCTCAATAGCTAACTCTCCATGAGGTGTTTTACGCTCTTTGGTTAAGGCTTCTTTGAGTTTTTCAAGGTTTGGAACTTCGACTCTTGGATTGGTCGGAATTTCTACAATGATGTAGGGAACAGCATCTAATTCTGCTACTTTATCCAAAACGAAATTCGTACTGCTGACCATGTCATTCTCCCTATCGACAGGCAAATCCATCACTTCTACATTTTCCAAGCATGTAGCCACACGCCTTGCTTGGTCGTTTGTACCTCCGTAACAGTTTGGAGGGACAATAAATTTAATATCTTTTCCTTTATGATTTTGTAGAGCTTCATCTACAAGCCCCATCATAATGGCATACTGCACAGAAAGTCCACTAGAGCCGATAATTGCCTTTGCATCTGCTTTCGTAATTTCTTTAATGTTTTCTAAAACGGCTATTTTGCTTTTTTGTCTGTCTATTTTCTTTGGCTCAAAAGAATCATTACCTACTAAAGATTGTAAAACTGTGTAACAATCTGCTGGTGTCATGGCAATAGTTTCTCTTCTTCTGACGTGTTGTATTTCTGAAATATAATTTTCGTTGCCTTCATTTATGAAAATAATACTTCCCAAATCTCCATGAAGTGAAATATAGAAGTCAATATTTGAGGTTAGAGTGATGGCTTTGATATTACTTTGGTCTGAAACTAATACTGTACTTCCATCAACATTTTGTATTTCTGTTATGCTTGTAGCTTTCTGTACTTCAAAATTATAACCATAAACTTCTCTTATTGCTTTCTCGTCAAAAGAAGCTGGTAACTTATCTGTATAGATAATTCGTGTCTTTTTATTTTCAAATAAATTTTTCCTCAACACAGCCAAAATAGGCGTAACCTTAGAAGAAAAACTGATGACACTTTTAGATTCTAAATTGTTCAGCTTGGCAAGTGTCCATTCCAAAACTGATGAAAGTGGATGCCCTAAGCGAATATAGTCGTAAGCTGTTGGTAAAATATTCAAAGCCGATTTTTCAAAGTTGTTATTTTCAAAAAGTGTTTCAAACTGCTCTAAAAATTGAGTTTTGGCGAGTGATTCATTATAAATATCTAATCGGTGTGTAGTTAGTCTTATCCAATCGCTTGGCATATTCTCTAACACATTTTTGATATAATCGATGGTTCTAGTGTTGTTCATAACTTCTGTCATGGTATTAAAATATTTGTTTTGTGAGTAGTTCAAAGGTACGACTTTGATTTTTTATTAGAAATTACATAAATCCACTTGATTTGTCATTTCTGCCCAACGAGCAGATAGTAGCTTTGCATAATCAGTATAAAACAAGCCATAGTTACCAATGGAATATCCTTCATTAACTTCCACTACTAGGAATTTACCTTCTTTTGTAAGCCCAAAATCTATGGCATATCCTGCTGGTGCATTTTGATACGAACTAATAGCTTCTTCTATGATTTTGTAATTGTATTGTCCTCTCCAATCGCCTTTATAGGGTCTTACCCCAAGAACTTGATTGTATCTTACAAAAACCCTCCATTCACTGACAAACTCAACAGGTTCTGAGACCCAAACAGGAACATCATTTTCTCTGTCTCCACAACCAATAAGGTCAAAGGTAGTTTTTATATGTCTGCCTGTAAACTTTTTGAGATGCCCTTTAGGTTTTACAAAAACATTCCAAGAATCTGGATTGTTAGCAATGGTGTTTATCGTTGATTCACTAATTTTTCTTCCATAATATTTATTCAAACTCTCTGGATAATCGATATGTTCAGGTACTTGGATATTCATTTTCTTTAGTCCACTCTGAACAAAATCTATACTTCCAAAGAATACATTATCTTCATCTATAACTAGGCTTTCGATGTTTTCTACTTCTATTATCTCAAAGCCCATACTGTAAAAAGCCTCAATACCTGCATAAAAGCTAACATTACTAAACTCTCCTCTTACTAATTTTTCTGTGTATAATTTCATAATTTTTTTTAGTGATTGATGTACAATTTTTTTCAACCTATTTCAAGCTGTATTAGTTCTTGAAACGTAAAGAATCCACTCAAAACTCGTCCTCAAACTCCAAAAATCGCTTTTCTAAATCTTTAGTTAATTTTTCTTTTTCTGATTTTTCCAAAAACGAATATTCAATGCTATTAAAAATCATTGTTTTTATGTCTTGGTAGCTTATAGAAGGATAGTCTCTTATCAGAATCAAAAACTGCTCTGTCAAATCAGTTCTCAAAACTCCTGCATCGTCTGTCGAAATTACTATCGGAACACCATAAGATTTGTAAAGCAAAATAGGATGTCTGTTTCCACGTATTCCCAAAATAAAATCATTGCTAGAAAAACTAATTTCTATCGGAATCTTATTTTCTGCCATGTGCTTCAAAAGTTTATCCGAATCTTTTTCATAAGCAATATCTACACCGTGTCCGATACGCTCTGCATCTGCAATAAATACAGCTTCGTTGATGTGGAAAGTCAAATCTTCTGGTTTTACCAAGCCAAGAGTAAGTTCTCCTGCGTGCATTGCTGTTCTGACGTTTGGATAAACCGATTTGAAAAACCTAAACATCTGCATGTGTAACCAATAATCTCTCATCGAAATGGTATTGTTTTCTGGTGCGACAATATTTACACCCACTATTAAGTCCGACGTACTGGCAGAGTGAAACGAAATTAAGAATGATTTGAATGTAGTTGCTGGGTCAAGCACACGAATAAAATAGTTTTGATAACGCATGGTAAAATTTTCATCGTCTATTTTATTGTTGATGTGAAGCCTTTGAATGAGATTGTTGTGTTCTTCTACTTTTGATTTGAAAATACCGTTGTTTTCTTTAGTGTAGTATTTATACAGTTCGGCAAATTTTGTTTGAATAGATTTATCTTTTGTTTCTTGTAGTTTTAAAAGCTGGTTGTTAAATATTTCATCTTTCTGAAAAGCCTCAAAAAATCCTGTACTGGTAAGCATTGTTTCAATGTAGCTCACATTTTCAGAAATAGCTCTTTGTTTTATTTCTTGTAGTCCTTCATTGAAGGTAGCAGTTTCTGGAATGCTGAATTTATCGAAGGTCGAAAAAAAATGTTCATCGTTAGGACATGAAACATAATCAAAATAGAGCTTCGACCAAGACCCTATTATCTTGACTTTTATATCTGACCAATATCCGTCTGTTTTAAGAGAACTTACCCTAGACCATTCACTTCTTTCTCCTCTAGGCACTTGCTTATCAGAAATAGCAAAGGAATTTTTATTTATCCATAAATTATTCTTCTCTACATATTCTAAATACGTTTCGGCATATACAGAACCACTATAATGATGGTGTAGATCTGCTCCCTTGGGCATTTTAGAAAGAAATTGTCTCAATCTTGCTTCGTCCTTTCTAATGCTGTCTAAATAAGAATTGATTCTGTTGGTAGTTGCTTTATCAGGATTTTGAGAAAAAGTAGTTGGAAGAATTATTAAAAATAAAATTGCTGTGAGTAGGTATTTCATTGTGTATCTTAATTGCTCATTGAATAATAGACAGCAATATACAACATTCGCAATATTCCTTTTAGTAAAACTGCCTTGGCAGCTCAAAAACAAATAGATAAGATAGATTGTAGCAAACAGCACTTTCTAAGAAGAGATTTAAACCTTCAAAGTTCTTTAAGACCTACAATTGAGCAAAACCAATGTATTTTTATACATCATTGTAATAAACTGTCACTCTGACCTTGATTTATTAATGAAACCTAAAATCGTTACTTTACGTAAAGAATACTTACAGAGCTCTATTTACAAAATTAGAGAGATTAATAGGATAATAGTAAAGCTATCCTTCCAAAGAAGTTTTTTTTACATCTAAGAATTTAGAATATTTTTTTAGTATTATCTATTGTATTTTACAAAAAACAAAATACAAAATTCTACATTCTCCAAGCTACTCAAAACAATAGAAATAATAGTATTTTAAGAAGCTAAAAACCTCAAATAAAAACTATCTTCTGCTATTTCTAATATTAACCAAATATAATGTAACCTTATGAAAATAAGGTATTTGAGGCATAAACTCAATGAAGCAAACTTCAAAATTGTATTTTTCCTAAAAAAAATAGGCTTTTTAACAAAGTAAAACACAAAAACCTTACTAAAAGTTAGCACACTAAAATATTAACCTTCTAAGAAAACGCCTTTTTACATAACCCCTTGTTTTACAATAGGTTAAGTTTTTTTACCTTTGCAGTATCAATGTTCAATAAGACAAAAGGACTAACACAACTCATTTTTTCCCCCTTTAGACTTTTATACGAAAATGGTAATCACTACAAAACCTAAGAAAACTACTGACATAATAAAAACACCTATGCACACTTCTATCATTCCTCAGAAGATGAACATACGCATTCGTGTACTTCACGCCATAGACTACCCTGAAATTGCAAAAGAATTTCAAAGAAAACATACGGCAGTATTAGAAGAGTTTGGTGTAAAAGGAGTAGGTTCAGTCAGCAATAAGTGGTGGGAGTATGCTGGCTCATACATGTTTATTGCAGAAGATATCGAAACAGGTGAAATGGGTGCTGGGATGAGATTAGATGTAATTGACCCAACTCATGATATTCCTATGGAAGAAGCTATTGAAAGATTTAGCCCCAATTTCAGAACAATTATTCATAAATATGATAATGTTTTGGCAGAAAGTTGTGGTTTGTGGGTAGATAAAAAATTTAGTGAAAGAAAACTACCTAAAAATTTAATGAGAGCAGCTATTGCTATATCTAGCAAGCTTAGAATATATCATCTTGTGAGTTTACCTCATGAATGTACTCTTCCAATGACTCAAGCACTAGGATATACAATTGTAGATCAAGATGGGTTAGGAGACCATGGTACATACAACTACCCTCCTAAACCTAATACTGATAATGAATGTTATAAGTCAACTCTTGTAGAATTATTAGATACTGTAAATTTACCATCTATGTCTGAGAAGGAAAGAGATTTAACTTTTTGGCTTAGAAACCATCCCACACAAAGTATTAATGAAGAAATAAAAGGAAGAGTAACAAAACTTAGCTATGACTTGAGACTTATGTAGTATTTTACTTTTATGTTTTTTATATTAGCCTTATGTAATACAAAATTACATAAGGTTTTTTTTTAAATCAGTAAATCTATTTATGATGCAGGAATTTATAGACCAGTGTAAAAAAATACTGGGAAATGAGAATGTTAGAGAAACAGGTCAAAAGCCACTTCGTACAGCCACTTTTGATTTTGATACAAAAGTAGAGGTGATGTTATTTCCTACTTCTACATCAGAATTAGCTAAGTGCTTAAAATATGCTAATTTCTATAAAGTCCCAATTCACGTTGTAAGTAGAGGGTATAATATTGGTTTGGGTTCTTCGCTACCTCCAAAAGAGAATAGTGCTTTGATAGATTTATCTAAAATGAATAAAATTATTGATTTTAGTGAACGAATGGCATATATATCTGTAGAAGCAGGAGTAAGTTTTGAACAAGTGTTTGATTTTTTGGAAAAGGAAAAAAGCAGCCTTATGATGGATAGTATAGGCTCTTCATCTAAGGCAAGTATAGTAGGAAATACAGCAGAAAGGGGACATGGAATGGGAATGTACGCAGACAGATTTAGTAATGTCTGTGGTTTTGAAGTCATGCTACCTACTGGAGAAATTATAAAAACAGGGTACAATGCTTATGGAGAAGATAATAAAATATCTCCACTAGCAAAAGGAGGAGTAGGAGCTAGTCTTGACGGTTTGTTTACGCAATCAAACTTGGGTATTATTACTAAATTAACTTTTTGGCTCAGACCCAAAACTGACTTTTTTCAAACATTTTATTTTGAGGTAGAAACTGATGAAGAGTGTGGTAGAGTTTCAGAACTTTGGAAAGATTTACAATTAAAAGGACTACAAGCCTCTTTGAGAATCTTTAGTGATACTAGGCTGATAGCCTTTAACCAACAAAAAGAAAAAAATACAGAATGGTCAGAGGAAAAAAGAAAAGAACTTAGAGAATCGCTAGGTGTTGAAAATAAATGGATAGGATTTGGGGGAATTTATTCACCAAGTAAGTTACATGCTAAAGCCGATAAAAAAATAATTAAAAAATATATTGGAAGTCTGACCAAAAATTTAGTATTTTACGACGAACAAAGTATTGAATTAGCTCAAACAGAAGAGGAAAAAGAAAAGATTAGTTTTTTCTATGACAAGTCTGTTCTTAGAGGATATGTTTCTGACCAACCACTTAGTATGTGTTATTGGCGAAAACCTCAAATAGATAAAAAAACAAATGTTCATAAAGATAAGTGTGGAGTTTTGTGGTACTGTCCTATTATTCCTAATAGAAAAGAAGATGTACAGAAAGCTATAGATATTGTAGAAACCATTAGTTCTGACTACAAACTAGAACCAAATGTAGGTTTTTTGTTTGTTTCTGAAAGAGCTATAGACATAACAGGAGCTATTTGTTATGATAGAGAACAAGAAAGTGAAGAAGCTATGGCTAGAGAATGCCATGACAAAATCATGGAAGCATTTATTGCACATGGCTATGTTCCTTATAGGCTAGGTATACAATCTATGGAATTAATAAACTATATGAAACTAGAAAATCTTACTTTTCTTCGACAACTAAAAAATACTATAGATCCAAATAATATTTTATCCAAAAATAGATATATATTGTAATTATAGACATTTATAAAAAAACCCATGAAATTCAAATACTGCTTAATATTATTCATTTATTTTATTTCTAATCTTTCTTATTCACAAGATATAGTTACTTTTTCTAATGATGATGAATTGTTAGAATTAGATGGAAATAAAGTAACTTTCTTTGAAGATGTAAACCATTCTTACACATTAGAAAGTATTTTGGCACAACCAGATACACTATTCAAGAAAGTAGAGCAAGATATTCCTAACTTTGCCAATACGACTTCTACTATTTGGGGGAAATTCACTATTGAGAATAAAAGTAATAAAGATAAGTTATTATTCGAACTTGCCAATCCGTTATTAGATAGCTTAACTTTCTTTTATCCTACTTCGAATGGAAACTATGGGAAATTGGAGCTTGGTGCTAAATACATATTTTCTGTTCGTCCCATTAGTCTCAATAACTTTGTTATTCCCCTTGACTTTGAGAATGGTAATCAAGTAAAAACTGTATATTTCAAAATCAATAGTGAATATCCTGTTGAACTGCCTATGAAGGTAGTTACATATAAAAAACTTGCAGAAAAAAACCACGTTTCAGATGTTGCTTATGGAATATATTTTGGTTTTCTTATTGTAATGTTCCTTTACAATTTCTTTGTATTTATATCAACAAAAGACAAAACCTATTTATTCTATATTTCATACATCTTCTTTATAGTAATAGTATATGGGAACTTTACTGGCTATTCGTTTGAGTTTCTTTGGGCAAAAACTCCTATTATAAATTATTACGTACCTACATTAGTCTGTATTACAAGTATTTTTATACTACTGTTCGCTAATAGTTTTTTAAGTACAAAAAAGAACTTCAAAAAGAATTATATTGCTTCTGTTGTACTTATGAGCATATTTGGAATTATTATAGTTATAAATTTGGTAGGCTTATACTCCATTGCAGCCCCTCTAGCTCAACTTCTATCCTTATTACTATCTTTTTATGTTTTATTTATAGGTTTTTATAGCTATTTCAAAGGCATTAAAATAGCTCGTTTCTTTACACTGGCTTGGTTTGTATTTCTCATTGGCATAATAGTATTTATGTTACAGGTTATGGGTGCAATTCCAACTACTCCTTTCACAAAAAATGCAACACTATTTGGCTCTGCATTAGAGGTGGTCTTACTCTCATTCGCTCTAGCAGATAGAATCAACGTTTATAAACGAGAAAGAGAAGTAGCTCAAAAAGAAGCACTAGAAAAAACAAAAGAAAACGAAAAACTTGTAAAAGAACAAAACATTGTCTTAGAAGCAAAAGTAAAAGAAGCAACAGAAGAGCTACGAGTTTCTAACGAAGAACTCAACTCTACTAATGAAGAACTCAATGCGATGCTAGAGACAGTGCAAGAGCAAAAAAGTACGATTGAGCAGCGTTCGGCAGAAATTGAGTCTATCAATGAGGAGATAAAAGCTACCAATGAGGAACTCAACTCTACTAATGAAGAATTATATTCTACGGTAGAAACCGTTAAGAAACAAAACAAAATCATTGAGGATGCCAATAGAAGTATTACAGACAGTTTGCGTTATGCCCAAACTATTCAAGATGCTATTTTGCCTTTTGAGGAGAGAATGGATGTTCACTTGAAAGAATATTTCACTTTTTATCGTCCAAAAGATATTGTAAGTGGTGATTTTTACTGGCTCACAGACCTTAAAGGAAAGATTTATCTTGCTGTAGCAGATTGTACAGGACACGGCGTACCAGGAGCATTTATGTCTATGATTGGCTCGGCTGCCTTAGATGCACTTGTTGATAGAAATGAATTAGAAGCTCCAGATGAAATTTTGGCAGAGCTTCATCTTACCATTCAAAAAGCTCTGAAACAAGCTAATAGTACCAACGATGACGGTATGGATGTAGGCTTATGTGTTTTGGAATATTTGCCTGATGGAAACTGTAAAGTACTTTTCTCTGGTGCAAAACGTCCACTTTACCATTATAAAAAGACAACTCAAGAAATAGAAGAAATTAGAGGTACACGCCAAAGTATTGGAGGATATTCTAAAAAGGAACGTAAGCCTTTTGAAGTTAATGAAATTATTATGGAAAAAGGCGATTGTTTCTACTTATGTAGTGATGGATATGCAGACCAAAATAATGCAAAGGATATAAAATTTGGTTCTCATCACTTAAAGAAACTAATGCACGATATTGCTCCTCTGCCTATGAAAGAACAAGGAAGTATTATCAAGCAAAAATTTGATGCACACAAAGGAGAAGAAGCTCAAAGAGATGATATTGCTGTAATCGGTGTTCGTATTTCTTAAAAGCTATACCTTTTTGGCTTTAATAAAAAAATAGCCAATCTTTAATTAGATTGGCTATTTTTTTTCGAAACGCAACATAAAGCCTATTCGTCAGTTGATATAAAAATTTATATTTACTTATTTTACGCTTTAGTTCCTCATTTTTTTACCTTAAAATAATCATTTCAATTTGAAATCTATTTATTTACTATTTGTTTTTAGCTTCTACTTTTTGACCTCTCTGTCTAGCTTTGCTCAAAAACGAGGAGAATATATGTATCCCATCAATCCCAATCAAACCAATTCTCTTTCTGGAGGAATGGCAGAGCTTCGTTCCAATCATTTCCACATGGGAATTGATGTACGAACCAATAACCAAATTGGTCTGCCTGTTCATGCTGCTGCCGATGGGTATGTAGCTCGTGTGAAAGTAAAAGCTACTGGCTATGGAAATGCAATTTATATCAAACACAAAAATGGCACAACTACCCTTTATGGACATTTGAGTAAGTTTAATGATAAGATAGCTGCTTATGTACGAAAAATTCAATATCAAAGAGAAAGTTTTGCTGTAGATTTGTACCTCTCTCCAAAGCAGTTTCCTGTAAAGAAAGGCGAGATAGTAGCTCTATCTGGAAATAGTGGTTCTTCTGGTGGACCTCATGTACATTTTGAAATTCGTGATGCCAGTGAGCGAGCTTTGAACCCTTTAGATTATGGCTTTGATGAAATAAAAGATAATATTGCTCCCATTATGGATAGAGTTGCTTTTATTCCTTTAGAAAAAAACACATTGATACAAGGAGAACACAATAGAGAAATTGTTGGTGCAACTTCAAGAGGAAAGGACAAATACGCTCTTCGTATTCCTAAAATTAAGGCGTATGGTCTGATAGGATTAGAGATAGATGCAAAAGACAAAGCTGATGGTGTATATTTTAGCTATGGAATGGATGAGATAGAAGTCTTTGTCAATGAAAAGCAGACTTTTAAAGCACATTTTGACAGAATTTCATTTGCCAATCAACGCCACATGAACAATTATATCAATTATGAATATTATGCCAAAACAAGAAAACGATATAGAAGATGTTATGTTCCAGATGGTGCAAATAACCTCCATTTTTATGCAGCATCAAAAAATAAAGGAAAAATATTTATAGAAGATGGAAAGACATATAAAGTCAGAATTCGAATGACAGATGCGTATGGAAATGAATCCAATACAGAATTTGAAATTGTAGGAGATAAAAATCAAAAAGTAACTAAAAATTACCCTGTAAAACTCAATGAATATGAGATTCAAAATAACTACATGATTTTTAATGCTATTACATCAGAGAAAAACCAAGAAGCAGAAGTTTGTGTAGATTATTTGTCGTATAAACTACAACCACAGTTTGAGGTGGGAAGTACAGGAACATTTTTTTGGGATTTAAGAACAGGCTTACCTGATTCGCTCATCTTACCTAACGGAACAACTATTTATCCGAATATAGAGGCGCAAATTCCATCAAAAACTGGTTTTTCATTCTATCATTCTGATTTTGATATTTATTTTCCCAATGGTGCATTGTACGACACTACGTACCTAGCCTTCAAAACAAAAGATAATTATCTCAAAACAGAAGATTTTCTAATTGGTCATTCCGATTTAGCTCTACAAAAATATGTTACTATTAAGCTAAAGCCAGAAAATGTTTCTTCTATTCAAAATAAATCTAAAGTGCGTGCTTATGCTGTTTATGGAAATAGTTTGAGCTTTGTAGGTGGAACATGGAAAGGCGATATTTTTGAGTTCAAGACTCGTAATTTGGGAACATTTCGTTTAGTAGAAGACACAGAAAAACCAAATATTAGAGTAACCAAGAAAAACAATCAACAAATTATTTGTAAAATTTCTGACAGTCGTTCTGGTATAGATTCTTTCCGAGCCACTATCAATGGAAAATGGCTCTTAATGAACTATGATAAAAAACGAGCTTCTCTAACTTCTGAAATGTCAGATACAATGGAAAACCTAAAAGGCGAATTTGTCTTGACCGTAACAGATAATGTTGGGAATCAAGAAACGTATAAAACTACGGTTTATTAAATATGGCATGAGTAGGTCAAAGGCAAGCCATTTGACCTATTTTCTCACTTCCAATGCTTCACAAAAGCCGTTCTCCAAACAAAAAATCGTATCGA
>NZ_JAHDIG010000025.1 GCF_020630935.1 Bernardetia sp. | reverse complement strand
TTACAAATTTTATCAAACTCTGCTTCTGCTCCTTCTGATTCATATTTCCATTCGGCAGGTTCGTATTTGTAATACAAGAAATCGTTTTTATCTTTCGTATCCAAAAAATCTAAGGTATTCGTAGAAGGACAAACTGTCATAGCTCCACCATCACTATACAAAGCAAAAGCATATATTTTTTCATCTTTATGCTGCTCAACTATTTCTAAAAAAGCCTTTTTAGCAGCATGTTTTATCTGTAGGCGGAGGTATTCAAAAAAAGTCATTTGTTAGAGTTTATTTATTCTTTCTCAATCATTTTTTTACTTCCATCAGTTGTTTTTACAGAAACCACATTATTTACAATAGAGAGCAAAACATAAAGCAGAATCACTAACGGAATGCCTAAATATTGCAGAAAAACGAGTAAAAGAACACTTGAAAGAATGAAAATATAACGAATTTCATTGCCTTTAAACCCAAAAGATTTAAACTTGAGCGCAAAAAGTGGAAGTTCTGCCACTAAAAGCAAACTCATCACGACAGCCAAAACAGAAAGCAAAATAGGATTGAGAATAGCTTCCGAATATGTTGGGTTTTGTAATAAAATAAGAGGAATCGAACCAATCAGAATAGCATTAGCTGGTGTAGGAACTCCAATAAAAGAATCTGACTGACGAGTATCTACATTGAATTTTGCCAAGCGCAACGCAGAAAAAACAGCAATTAAGAGCGCAATATAAGGTAAATAAGAAACCGTAGCTGTTGGGAGTTGCCCTTCTACCAAGTTTTGAGAAGCCTGTTCTAAACTTGCATTAATCATAAGATGATACAAAATAAAAGCTGGCAAAACACCAAAAGTTACACAATCTGCCAAAGAATCTAGTTCTTTTCCGATAGGAGAGCTAACTTTGAGCATACGAGCAACAAAACCATCCAAAAAATCAAAAATGGCAGCAATTCCGATACAGTAGGCAGCAATGTCAAGAGAATTTTTGAAACTAAAAATAATTCCGATGCAGCCAAAAAATAAGTTACAACACGTCAAGAAGTTAGGAATATGCTTTTTCATTCGGATAGTTTTTTGTTTGATATAGGTAGTTTGTAGGTACAAGGCTCACCTTGTACTATCGTAATTAAAAAATAAATGACAAAAAAATGATTGTACGAATTTTTATTTTAATAAGTTTCTTTTTCTTAAAATCTGTGTTTCTTTTTTCACAAGTATTTTTACCTGTTGAATTAGATACAACCTTATCAGATGGCAAATTGCCTGTTCATTCTATTTTCATAGGCGAAGATAATCATAAATGGATAGGAACAGAAAAAGGAGTGTATCAAATTGAAGAAGTAACCGAAGAAGCTCTAGTCAATGCCAATGAGTTTTTACCCAAAACTTCCATATTACACATCAAAAAAGCTCCAAAAAACAAGACATGGTTTATTACATACTCTAATGAAATTATTATTGTAGATAACAAAACTAAAAAGCAAGAAAAACAAAACTTTGATTTTCTAAAAGGAAAAATAATGAGTAATGTAGTCTTTTTATCTGATGCCATTTGGATAGCCAGCCGAGGAAATGGACTTTGGAAAAAATCATCAAGTCAGAATACAAAACCTACAAAAGTAGAAGTAGAAAAAAATGATGAAAATATAAACGATATTGCTTTTTTCGGAGGAATGCTTTGGACTGCCACCGAAACAGGACTTTATTACACAAAAAATATTGCATTAAACGACAAAAAACACAAATTCAAATCAGTTTCAGATTTTACGAAGGGAAACAAAATGAAAGTTTATAAAAATCAGCTTTGGGTCTTGGGGTATGATAAAAAAGACAAAGGAGTTTTGAAAACCACAAAAGACGGTAAGAAATGGACAACCTATTCACTTTCTGAGTCTTTTGAATATCAAGTTCCCAACATAATGAGTTTTGATAGTGAGGGAAATTTGTGGGTAGCTGCTGACAGAGTGGCAAAGTTTAATCTCACAACAAAAAAATGGACAGAGTTTGGCGAAAAACAGGGTTTTCAAAGTAGGTCAGCACTTTCTTTAGCTGTGGACAAGAATGATAATATTTGGGTCGGAACAGAAGGACGAGGACTTTTTGTAAGGGTAAACTATCCAGAAAAATTAACAGCTAAAGAAGAAAATACAGAGCAAGAAATTGAAATGATTGAAAACTTGGAAGAACTTGAAGAAGAAAAAACGATTTCCGAATTGCTTCAAACTGAAAAAGTAGAAACTATAAAAGGAAAAAAACTAAAACTTAAAGTTCAGTTTAAGACGGCAAAAGCTGATATTTTACCAGAATATGAAGTAGAGCTAAATGAACTAGCTAGTTTTATGGAAAAAAATCAAGACATCAGAATTTTGATAGAAGGACATACTGCACCTATCGGAAATGCACAGAAAAATCAAGAATTATCCGAACAAAGAGCTGTTGAGGTTAGAAATTATCTTATCAGAAAAGGAATTAGTCAAAACCGAATTCGAACGGTAGGCTATGGAGGAACTCGTCCAATTACTATGAGTAGAGAACAAATGAAGGAAAATAGAAGAGTAGAAGTTATCTTTGTAGATTAATCATCTTACCTCATTGAAGGTCTTGACCTCAACGACGGTTGAAACTTATAAAAAAATGGCTTTTCAACTTCCAAAAAACGAAACTCTAAAGGGAAAATGGACTTTTCATTATCATTCTCCTGCCCAAAACAAATACAATGGTGTATTGTATCTGACAAATAAAAATCTATATTTCAAAGGCAATTTTCAGATAGAAAACCTTAGTGTAAGTGCGATTGAAGGTGGGTTTGTGATTCCCCTAACAGAAATAAACGCAATGGCAACTCAAAAAGTAATGTTACTTTTTAATCAGCTTCATATCCAAATGAAAGATAAAGAAGTACATATTTTTGATAGGGGAATTTTGCCTGTAAAGAGCATTATGAAAATGATAGAAGAACAGAAAAGGTAGCCTATACTTGTAGGTTTTACATTTCTCCCTCTTTCAAATAACGAACTTTTTCTTTTTTAAATTTAGGGCAGTTTACAGTATCGCCAAAAGGTGTAAAAGTGATGGAGATAAAGCCTAACACGCCTCTGTTTTTGAATACATTGTTATTATTGAAAATCTTTTCTTTAGTAAGATATTCTGTGATGAGATATTGCATTCCTAAGCGCAAACGCCAACGAGGATTGAACTTGTAGCCTACAAAAATTTCATTGTTGAGCGTTCCTCTAATTTTGTAAGCACTTACAAAAGAACGAACTTCTGCTTCTACTGAAAGTGTATCTCTTGTTATTCCATTGATGAGAAGGGCGTTTTTGTCTGCTCCAAACCCAAGACCTACCAAATCGGTGCTTGCTCCAATTTCTAAACGGTCGCTAATATCATAGCTAATATAAAAACCTAAGTTTGCGCTGCCTAGAAATGGTTTTTCTACTAGCAAAGTATCTCTAAATCTATTATCAAGCGTATCTATGATGGCAGAGCGATAAGGAACACTATCTGTAATTCCTAAAGCTAGATTTAAGCGCACGCCAGCACCAATTCGCAAACGCTGCGACTCTCCAAAGCCGTACATAGCTGCATAACCTAAAGAGCCAGCACCAAGTTCGTTACCAACTCCCAACGCTAAGGTAAACCGATGTTGCCAATGTGAAATCTCCTTATTCTTCTTAACTTTTATCATCTGCCCAAAAGCAGAATTTGTATAAGTAAGCATCAATAGAAAACTAAGAAAAAGAAGCAATAATGACGTTGGAAGTTTTTTGTGCATAACTTTTTATTGGCTAATTCTTAAAAAGCAATAAGATTTTCAATCTGTAAATCTATCAAATCGTTGTATTTGGCATATTCATTATCATTAACGATTTTTTCTCCATCAAAGTGTTTTTCAATAAATGGCATTCTAGCACGCAATGGCAAAATAGCAGCTCCTAAGTACCCAAAAATATCAGATAAGTGGCTAGTTGCCAAAACTGCTCCTTGTGAGCCTGATGAAAGTCCTACCAAAGCCACTTTTTTACCTTTTACCGTATTGGGAAATTCCAATCCATCTAAAAAGGTTTTTATAATACCAGGAAAAGAACCGTTGTATTCTGGAGTAATTACGATAAGTTTTTCAGAATCTTTAATAGGAGAAATAAGACGGTTAAATGTTTCACTCTTTCCTGTATTTTCATATAATGCAGAAAATGCAAAATCGTGAGGAAGTTCTTTAAGGTCTAAAATGGTAGATTGAACTCCCTTTTCTTCTAATTTTTTTTGATAAAAGAGAGCCATATTATAAGTTACTGAACCTTTTCTATTTGTTCCAGAAATAATTGTTATCATTTTTTATTATAAATTTTTAATGGACGTTTTATTGCACAACAAGCGTGTTATGCAAGCGTATATAACCAACTTGATTATCTATTGTTACCTTGTACCACGAATCTTCTTTTTCTAAAACAGGATAACGATTTCCCTTTTTTACCACTTTCAAAACAGGAGAAGCAGCCGAAGGATTTTCAACAAAGGTAGTATAATCATTCTGAATAATGCCAAGTGTACGCTGAGTAGCAAAGTTATGAAGTATAAGCAAAAGAACCACAAACGAAAAACCGACAGCTAGTGGAGGAACAATCGTTCGTTCTTGTCGTGTTCTACTAATAAGCCAAATAGCCATTAAAAATATCATAATTCCAAAAAATACAATGATATACCACCTATAAGAATCATAGAGCGATAAAAAATAAGTTTTGTCGGTATATTCATAGCCATCCAACTGATAGGTTTTGGCAAGTTCCTCTAGCTTACTAAGCACTTGTTTGTCTGGGCTAATTCTGTAATGTAGATTGAGATAATACAGAGCCTTAGGATAATTATTTTTACTCTCTTCTACAAAAGCCATCTTGAGAAGCATTTGAGGGCTAAACTCTTTTTTCTGACTAAGCAAGTGTGTATAGGTGGTAAGAGCTTCTTGATAACGACCAGCACTAAACAGAGAGTCCCCTCGTTTTAAGAGTACATCATTTTGAGCATAGCTAAAAAAAGAAATGCCAATGAAAAAGGCGAAAAGACACGTTCTGAATACGAATTGACAGAAAAAATGAAGAGTTTTGATTTTTTTTGTAATAATATTTTGCATCATAAAATTATTGTAGTACCTTTGCAACGCATTTGAGGGAAACGCCCTCTGTTTTTTGTGAAAATTTTCAGCTTGTTCTAATACAATATGCAGACAAATATAGCTTGAAATAAATCAGTTTAAAAATCGCCTAGAAACTTCTTAAAAATTTTAAGCAATATTTTGAACCATTTATAATTTAAGGCTGTTGTTGCATAAAGATATGATTCCGTAGCTCAGTTGGTAGAGCACAACACTTTTAATGTTGGGGTCCTGAGTTCGAGCCTCAGCGGGATCACTTGTATTATTTATAATTCTGATAATCAAAATCAGAATTATATTTGCTCACGTGGTGGAATTGGTAGACACGCCATCTTGAGGGGGTGGTGCACGTACGTGTGTGAGCGTTCGAATCGCTCCGTGAGCACGTTAAAAATTAGATAGATAAAAGGTTTAGTAATTAAGTTGATAATTTGTTTTGATTCCGTAGCTCAGTTGGTAGAGCACAACACTTTTAATGTTGGGGTCCTGAGTTCGAGCCTCAGCGGGATCACATTTTTTTTTGAATTAAAAAGCCATACAATTTTATTGTATGGCTTTTTTTATGTTTTACATATAAAATAGTTTTGGATATTTCATAATGAAAAATTCAACACTTGTTTGGATAGCATCTGCAAGGGTAAACTTTTCTTTATCAAACTTTACTACCAAGTTTTCTTTAGTAATGCTACTGTGTTTGCTTCTATCAATCATTTTTTCCCCAAAAGGAGCATAGTTGATATTTTCTGTATCAAATAAAAACATCACTTGCATAAAATCGTGTTGTTGAGGTTTCCAAACATAACCTTGTTTTTCTGCATATTCAATTCGAATACGAGCGTTTTTATTGTTTGTATTTGCTATTTCATCTTCAATCTGAACATTTGTCGAATAGACTTCCATCATTTTGGCTTCTCCTTCTAGTAGCGTATTTTTTCGCCATATAACCAAGCTATATCCATCTTTTCCTTTTTCTGAAATAGCGTATTTGTAATGAGAACCTTGATAATCAAAGGTAGCTTCAAAGTTATATGGGTCTATGATAGGAACAGAATCAATAGAGGCATTTTGAGCAAAAAGATTATTTTGAGAAATAAAAAGCAAATTAAAAAGTAGGATTAAAATAAAAGGACGAAATTTCATATCTGTTTGAAAATTGGTGTATAGAATTTGTTTAAAGTGATAAGACAGGAAAATAATATGCCATTTTCCTATAAAAGGAGCTTGTAAATTTACACAAAAACAATACAGATAAGAATACAGGAAACATAAAAAATGCTAGATACTGTGGCGTTTCTAGCATTTGGGTAGATAAAAAACACTGTTTTTTTACATTAAACCTTATCACAGTTAAATTTTGCAAATTCAACTCTATGTAGAAATAGACACAATTTAATTTTTGCTACATTGCTGAAAATCAGACCTGTAAAAAACTGTTATAAACTTTATTACTAACTTATTCTATAGCAACAAATATATCTACTTCTGACTTGTCTTTCTGCATAGATTTCGCTCCATATACTTCAATATCATTTGTGAAAGTGCGTTTTAAGTCAGAATTCCAGATTTTGACCCATTCATTATAAACACTACCTTTTTGAACATCTCCTTTTGCAACATATTTTGAATAATTTGATGTTTCAATACTTTTTCCAATCATACCACTGGGTATATTTTCCAAATTATCTACTTTACATCCCAAAATAGTAGTGTAGGGCTTTGTATGGTCTTTTTCAAACTCTGTATAAATACAATAGATCTCATTAGAAACTTTATTAGGAATTTTTTCTGAAATAGCTTCTTTCATAAACTTTACCCAAAGAGCAGGAATATCTTTTGCTGCTTGTTGATTCTCATTTGTCGTACGAACGGCAATTCCGATAATATCAAAGGCTTCAATTTTTTGTGTATTCATTTGTATAGATTTTTTATGTGATGAACTTGAATACAAATCTAAACTAGGAGAGTGACAGCCCTGTGGCAAGGGTGGAATAAAAGTGTAAAAAGATTCAAAATATTTTTGCCAATGTATCGTAAAGTATTCTTGAATTGTCATATTGTGTGGAGAAAAGTATTCATTCAAGACTTCTAATTTTTGTATTTTGTCTAATCTAAAACTACGGAAATCATCTCTTAATCTGCAAAAGGCAATAAGCAACCAATTTTCTTGTGTGTTGTAGAGTGCAAAAGGCTCAATCTGACGTTTTGTTTTGTGGTTGGTTTCTAATGAAAGGTATTCAATATAACAAACTTGGTGGTTGGTAAGAGCAAGTTGTAGTGTAGATAAATAATTGCTAGTAGTATGATTTCCAACATTATGACGAAACTGAATTCTGTTAGAAAGCAAATTGACTTTGTCTGTTGTATGATGTTTCAAAACAGATTTTACTTTTTGTATCGCTGCTACATACTCTTTGGCAAAAGAAGCATCTTTGTTTTGTAGAATTAGTTGCTCTGCTGTAATGAGTGCATTAGCTTCACTTTCTGTAAACATAATAGGAGGAACATTATAGCCATCTACCAAAGAATAGCCTTTCCCTTCTTCTGTAAAAATAGGTACACCAGCTTGCTCTAATGCTTTTATGTCTCTGTAAATTGTCCTCTTGCTTACTTCAAATTTGTCAGCTAATTCAGAAGCTCTCAAAATACGTTTGGTTTGTAGTTGAGTTAAGATAGCTGTCAGCCTAGATAATCTTTTAAGGTCATTCATTTTGTAAATATTTTTTGTTGAGTAGAATAGCTATAATAAATGACTTAGAGCTTGTTTAAATTTTGTTTTACTAGCGAAAATGAGAAAATTTTTGACGTATCAAGGCATTTTAAAGGAGAATAGTCAGTTATTTGACGAAAAAATAATGCAGATACAAGCTGAAGTTTACCATTTGTAGCTCAAAGAAATAATTTTAAACAGGCTCTTAACTATAAGAGACTTATCAATATTTTACTATTTTTGTATAATTACTTCAAAATCTAGCACTCTTCTCATAAATTATGAATCTCAATCTCAAAAACCCTTTAGCATTTTTCGATTTAGAAGCTACTGGAATAGACACTATCAACGACCGTATTGTAGAAATTTCTATTGTCAAACTTATGCCTAATGGCGAGCAGGAAATCCATACACACAAAATAAATCCTACTATTCCAATTCCAGAAATTACGACTAACATACACGGAATTAGTGATGAAGATGTAAAAGATAAGCCTACCTTTAAACAAATGGCAAAAACATTTGCCAGTATTTTGAAAGGTTGTGATTTGGCAGGATTTAATATTTTGCGTTTTGATGTTCCGATGCTAGTAGAAGAGTTTTTGAGAGCAGGTGTAGATTTTGATATTTCAAGTAGAAAACTCATCGATTTGCAAAGAATCTATCACATGATGGAGCCTCGTACGCTTTCAGCAGCTTATAAATTTTATTGTGATAAAGAACTAGAAGGAGCGCACAGCGCAGAAGTAGATACAGTGGCGTGTGTAGATATTTTGAAGGAACAAGTAAAGATGTATGAAGACAAAGAACATAAAGACAGTCAAGGAAATGTAACTGTTCCTGTCAAAAATGATATGGCAGCTTTACACCAACTTAGCTTCTCTAACCGTGTAGATTTGGCTGGTAGAATGGTTTATAATGATAAGAATGAAGCTGTTTTTGCCTTCGGAAAGCATAGAGACAAAAAAGTAGAAGATGTTTTGACAAAAGAACCTTCTTATTACGATTGGATAATGAAAAATAATTTTCCTCTCAACACAAAGCAAGAACTGACACGCATTAAGCTAAGTATGGGCTTACTGGGAAGTAAATAATTAGGTAAATGTTTAGTGATTTTTTGATAAAATGCAATTTATCTCTGTTCTATAAGACACAGAACAATAAATATCTCTCAATATTTTGTAATCTAAAAATAAGAAATGTACAAACAGTTAGTAGTTGTCATTGAGTGATTACTGGTAACTGATTACTGGTAACTGAAATGGAATATACAGTTTGGGTTTATGTAGTTTTATTAGCAGCAGGTTTTTTGGCTGGAATTATCAATACATTGGCAGGAAATGGCTCTATCCTTACAATTACGGCACTTTCGGCTGTGGCTGGTCTTCCTGTCGGAATGGCAAATGGAACAAACCGAGTGGGCGTTACATTTCAAGTTTTGGTAGGACTTCGCACCTTTCTAAAAAGTGGTAAAACAGATTTTAAAGGCATCTGGAAAATAGCTGTTCCTACAGTGTTGGGTTCTATTTTAGGTGCATATACGGCTGTGGAAGTGGGAAAGGCAAATGATATTTGGCTTAGTCGTGTAATCGGTGGTGTGATGGTTTTTATGCTATTTTTGGTTTTGAACAATCCAAAAAAATGGGTACAAGAAAACACAAATACGAAAGAACTTGCCCTACCGTGGCTAATGATTATTTTTCTAGCTGTTGGTTTTTATGGAGGATTTGTACAAGCTGGTGTGGGTGTGATTATGCTTGTCGTTTTGATGTCAGCAACCACCTACGACCTTACTAACGCCAATGCAGTTAAACTTCTGCTTACTCTTCTTTTAAATATTCCAGCTTTTGCCATTTTTATTTTGAGTGGACAAATAGAATGGATAGCAGGACTTACCCTTTCTATAGCGCAAATGATAGGTGCAGTTTGGGCAGCCAAATTTGCCGTTGGGCATCCGAAGGCAAACTATTGGATACGAGCTATCTTGATAGGAATTATTATTATTGCTATTGTTCGCTTTTTGGGAATTTATGATTTTGTAGTAGAGAAATTATTCTAAGCATTAAATTTTTTTTTAAAATGATTTTTTGTTGTTAGGGAAAAGGCATGCCTTTTCCTTACAGATAGGTAGAAAAAACAATTTTTTATCTAAAAACAACATAAACAGCTTTATGGTCAGAGCCTTTGATGGGAAGCGTTTGACGGTGTAGAATTTCAATTTCTTTAGAGTGCCAAACGTGATCTAGTTGTGTTTGCATCAAAAATGGAAAAGAAGTATTCCAAGTAGGCTGAAAACCAAAGTTTTCTTGTGAGTCTTTTAAAGTAGATTTTGCTAGAAAATTTTTATAATCGGCAGAAAAAGGAGAACAATTAAAATCGCCGACTAAAAGAGTTTTGGAACTATTCTTTTTAGGAATATTTGCAAGTGACTTTAGTATTCCGTTTCTTTCCTTGTAAGCAGCCCAATTTATAGGAGGGATAGGATGTGTTACTAATAAAGTGAGGTTATCCATTGTATAGTCAATACGCATACTTGCAGGTTTACTAGAGTTTTCTTTGATAAAATCATCAAGCTCTTCCTTTTCTCCCCCTACTTTTATGACACGTTGAGAAATTCGTATTTTAAGACTATCTTGAAACTGTTGTTTTGAATACACTCCCATTCCAAAATTATCTTCTCTAACATCTAAAAAATTATAAGGATAAGTAGTTTTTAGCTCTTCGAATTCTTTTTTCCATCTTTGATTAAGCTCTAAAATCACTATAAAATCTGCATTGGTATTTTTTATAGTTCTTTTCACTTCTTCATAATTTGTATTCGAACTAAGTACGTTCATCAGCAGAAGGCTTTTTGTAGGCTTTCCATTTTGTATTTCGTATTCTGTTTCTTCTGAAACTTCTACTTTATCTGGACTTCCTAAAAATAGGTAACTATATGTTTGTGAATTTGTCCAAAATGGTTGAGAAGCTACAAAATTGATAAACAACGAAAAAAAAACAATACCTACCAACTTACCTTTAACTATTCCTTGCTTTAATAATAGAAAATAGATAACAAATAAAAATAGGCTTAGAAGTGTCCAAAACATTCTAAAATGAGAAAACAAATCGCCTAGCCAAATAGGTAACAAGCTGATGAAGTTAGCTACAAGAAATAAGTGGGCAATGGCAGATAAAGTAAATTTTTTGAGCATAGCAAGTTGTTATTTCAGAAATACATATCTATCTTAATTCGATGAAATCAAATATACCAAATAAAGACGCTGTTTTTCCCTTAGAAGGTTACGAAAAGCTATGTTTTCTAAAAAATGTCATCAAGAATCCGAATATTAGTGTTGGGGATTATACATATTACGATGATTTTGAAGATGTCCACAACTTTGAAAAAAATGTAAAATATTTCTTTGACTTCAATAACGACACGCTCATTATTGGTAAGTTTTGTATGATTGCTTCTGGTGTAAAGTTTATTATGAATGGGGCAAATCATCTCACAAAGGCTGTCAGTTCTTATCCCTTTGCTATCTTTGGAAAAGACTGGAGCAGTGCGATGGATGGAAAATCATATCCGAACAAAGGTAATTTAGAAATTAAAAATGATGTTTGGATTGGACATAATGTTACTCTAATGGCAGGTATAACAGTCGGAAATGGAGCAATCATAGCTACAAATTCTACTGTAACGAGCGATGTAGAACCGTATAGTATTGTGGGAGGAAATCCAGCAAAACTAATACGAAAACGTTTTTCAGAGGCTCAAATAGAAGCTCTATTGAAAATAAGTTGGTGGGACTGGGAAATAGAAAAAATTACAGAAAACTCACAATTATTGACTGATGAAAATATTGATAAGTTTATCTCTCTTCATTCCTAACATGTTTATTTTTCTAAGAGTCTTTTTTCAATTTTTGCTAGTGTTTCTTTATCCACTTTTTTTCCTGTCTTACTCATAATTTCCTTATATTTTCTGTATGCGCTTTGGCTATCTTCTAAGCGTTCTAATTTGTAATACGCATTCCCAAGTTGGAGGTAAGCAAGGGCTGAAGTAGGTGTAATTTGAGTTAGTTTTTTATTGATTTTTACAGCATCTATGTAGTTGCTAGATTGTAACAAAAGTGTTCCATATTTTTCCAATATAGAAATATACTCTTTCTTGGAGAGTTCAAAATTATTGCTTTTAAAAAGCTCTTGTAGTTGTTCAGGTGTTTCAATATTTAGTAAAAACTCTGTTCCCCAAAAGTCAAAAACACTTTCTAAAACGAGTGTGGCAGAGTCATAATTTTTTTCTTTTTCTAGTTGTTGTAAGACAGAATATGTTTTTTTGAGAAGCTGAATAGTTTCAGTTTCTACCTGCATATAGTTGTGAGGATACATTACTTGTTCATAAAATCCAACGGCTTCTACTATTTTTCCTTTTTCTAAGGCTGCTTGTGCTTTTGCAATAGCTTCTACTGAAAAATCAGTGGCTGTTTCGTCTTCTAAAGTGAGCATATTTTTAGCTAAGTCGAAGGAAAAAATACCACAAATGACAGTTGCCTTATAACTCTCTTCCGAACAAATAAAAATTTTCCCTTCTTTATAATACGATTTTGTTTTTTTAGTAGAGTTAAAGCGAAAATCGGTAGGCAACTTGGCTAGTTTTTTCAAATTTCCCTCGTTGCTAAGTCCAAATAAATATTGGTCTTCGCTGTCAGAAGCTCCTCCTACATAAAGCTGCTTTGTATTTTTTGGCAATAAGTTTTGAGGGAAAGAATCTATTTTCATATACAAATACGTACTCAAATTTTTTGGCAGTTCGTCATCTGTATAATCAGAACTTTGTGCTGCATCTACATTCTGATTGCTTTTTTGAAGATTTTTGACTTCCTGTATCATTTCACTCATTGTTTCAGAAAGTTCTTCTGCCTGTGCCTCACTTACTTTCAAATCCTTAAGGATATTTTCAACAGAATCTTTATAAGCTACGAAAGAAACGCTGTCTTCTTCAACTCTATTTTCTTTTGGGGTAGTGGCAGAAATAGGTTCAGAGGAATTTGTCAAGACGATTTCTTCTGTGCTTTTAGTTTCTTCTGTGCTACACGAAGAACAAAAGACGAGTAAGACGAGAAGTATTGTATCAGAAAAGGATAATTTCATAATAGTTGGCAAAAAATCTACTTCAATAAAGCTCTAAAAATTTTATGTAGTATTTTTCTTAGATTTGTTTGTAATTGTTATATAAACAATTTTCGGACAATTTTGTGTAATAAATCATTTTTACTTTTTTTAATTCTGCCAAGCTATATTTTTTTACGACAAATGAAACATTTTTTTTTGAATAAAAGTAGGCAGATAGAAACAATTTGACTAAACAAAAACTAATACTATATGATAGAAATGTACACCGACGGAGCAGCACAAGGCAATCCGGGAAAAGGAGGGTATGGAACAGTTTTGCTTGCCAAATCTTTAGGCTTGAGAAAGGAATTTTCAGCAGGTTTTCGCTGTACGACCAATAACCGAATGGAACTTTTGGCTGTAATTATTGGATTGGAAGCTCTAAAAAAGCCCAATATGAAAGTAAAAATCTATTCAGATTCAAAGTATGTAGTAGATGCTGTGGAGAAAAAATGGGTTTTTGGTTGGGAGAAAAAAAACTTTATGAATAAAGGCGAACCACGCCTTAATGCAGATCTTTGGAAACGATTTTTAGAAATTTATAGAAAACATCAAGTTACATTTCAGTGGGTAAAAGGACATGCAGGCATACCAGAAAATGAGCGTTGTGATGCACTAGCTGTAGCTGCTGCTACTAAATCTGACTTACCAGCCGACGAGTATTATGAAAAATATCAGATGAAATAAAAATAGACAACTTTACTTTCTAAATTTTCGTGTAGCGTAAAAAAGAACCTTAATTACTATTACTACTTTAATAATTAATTATTTTATGAATACAGACGAAAAAGAAGTACGAAAAAAATATTTTGATGCCATTGGTAATGAGCGAAAAATAGAAAAGTTACTCCAAGAACTCAAACAGATAAAAAATCCTTCACCAATTTTGTTGGCATATCGTGCTGCTTGCGAATCTATGATAGCACAATTTGCTTGGAATCCTTATACCAAATTATCACAAGTAAATAAGAGCTTTGATTTCTTTGAAAAAGCCATACAAGAAGATACTCAAAATGTAGAAGTTCGTTTTTTACGTTTTTCTGTGCAGCACAATGTCCCAGATTTTTTGAGAAAAAACAGAGAGTTTGAAGAAGATAAAGATGTTTTGGTTCAACATTTTGATGAAGCAGATTTTGATAAAAATTTTCGTCAGTTCATCATTGGTTATTTGAAAGATTCTGGACGTTTTGAGAATAGCGAATTAGAGGTGTTGAGATAGTTTTTCTATTTAATAATCTTAGAAATTTTCTTAAACTGTTCTGTTCCTGCTTCCTCACAAAGCTCAAAAAGTATGGATTCTACACTTGTGAAGGCAACTTTATTTTGCAATCTCAAAACTGAAATACTTTTATTTTCTTCTGTTCTTGAACCCACAGCATCTAGTACTAATGCTACATCATAACCTTCTTCAGACAAGTCTAAAGCTGTTTGAAGAACACAAATATGAGCTTCTATGCCAGCTAAAATAATGGTTCTTTTTCCACTTTGCTCAATAGCTGCTGCCAATTCTTGGTTTCGCATACAGCTAAAAGTCATTTTTTCGCAGGTAAGAATATCGTCATTTAGCTTTTCAGAAACAGAAGAAATAGTTTTTCCTAATCCTTTGGTGTACTGTTCTGAAATAATTATAGGAACATCTAAAACCTGTATTCCCTCAATGAGTTGTCCTAGTTTTTTTTCTAGTTCGAAATGCTGGTTGATGTGAGGAAATAATTTTTCCTGTACGTCTATAAAAAGTAAAAGGCTGTCGTTTTTTTTGATTTGCATAATTTTTCTCAATGTTCAATTAAAAATTACGAATGAAAACCAAATAGAGTAGCCTTCATTCGTAATTAGCTTCGCTGAATAGATATTTGGCTTCGCCGAGCTAACGGTTAGCTTCGCTGCTTTGGCAGGTCGTAATTAAGCTATTCGTAATTGATTAACTACTTTTTGCGCTACGTGTCATTTGTTCTACCATATCCCACATTTGTGCTGGGACGTGTTCTAACATAGAAAACTGACCCGAACCTTGTGCTACCTCACCTCCATCAATCGTAATAATTTGTCCGTTGATATAGGCTGAATAATCAGAAATCAAATAGGCTGCAAGATTAGCAAGTTCTTGATGGTCTCCTACACGTTTTACAGGAACACGAGTTTTGATGTCGAATTTATCTTTTAAGTTTTCTGGCATTAGGCGTTCCCAAGCTCCTTTAGTTGGAAATGCACCAGGGGCAATGCCGTTGAAACGAATGCCATATTTTGCCCACTCTACAGCTAAAGATTTTGTAAGAGCAACTACACCAGCTTTTGAAGTTGCAGAAGGAACGACATATCCAGAACCTGTTTCAGCATACGTAGTAACGATACTCAACACAGTTTTTGGGTCAGCATAATTATTCTTTTTACCTTCCTCAATCCAATATTTTCCAAAAGCAAGCGTACAATAGTATGTTCCTTTCAAAACAATATCTACAATCGTATCATAAGCACGATGAGAAAGTCTTTCTGTTGGGCTGATAAAGTTTCCTGCTGCATTGTTGAGTAGTCCGTCGACACTACCAAATCTTTCTACAGAATCTTTGAGCATTTTCTCAATTTGGTCGTAATTACGAACATCACATGCTAGTGGAAGTACAGTTCCTCCTGTTTCTTCTTCCATTTCTTTAGCTGTTTTTTCCAAAACATCTAATTTACGACTTGTAATGACTAGGTTTGCGCCTAATTTCAAAAAATATGTTCCCATCGCACGTCCTAAACCTGTTCCTCCACCTGTAACGACGATTGTTTTTCCTTTAAGAGCATCTTCACGCATCATTGGATGTGCGTAGGCTGGCTTTCCATTTTCCATAGCTATGCTAGAGTTAAGTTTGATGAATTATTTTGATAAAATTTTTCTAAGATAACAGATTTTGTGAGTAGAAACAATTTTTATCTGTTTTGTTTTTATGCTATGAAAAGCTAATTGTTTGACTAACAAAGTAAAAGTTTTGTACAGGAACAATCAGCATTGTTGAGATTGGCACAATAAAAAACTCTTCAAGTTCTTATACAGAATTTGAAGAGTTTTTATAGATAGAAATAGTTGTGATTTAGCTTTTTCGTACTTTTCCAGAACCACTAACTTTTACAATTTTTCTTTCCAAATTGTTACCTCCAGTTTCGTAGCGAACATCACCCGAACCAGAAATTTTTGCTTCTAATGATTTGGTAACATACACTTCTGCATCACCCGAACCAGAAATTCTAATTTCAGTTTTTTCAGTTTTGAGTTCGTCTGCTTCATAGTCCCCAGAGCCTGCAATGCTTATGTCTTGTGTGCTTGCTGCCCCTTTCAAACATACTTTTCCAGAGCCTGCAATATCAACATCTAAATCTGAAAGTGCCACACGTCCACATACTTTTCCAGAGCCTGCTACATTAATGTCTAAACGAGAGCTATGAAGTGAACCATCCCATTCTATTGAGCCCGAACCAGCCATAGAAAGACCATTTAGTTCTTCAGTATGATAAACCGTAATGGTTACTCTATTTGAGCCATTTGACCTCCAGTTAAGTCCTTTTTTGATACCTATTCTCAAACGGTCGCCTGTTACTTCAGTTTCCAGTTTTTCTAATAAGTCATCATCTGCGCCTTCAATCTTGACTTCATTTTTAGACGATTTTACGATTCTAACATCAAAGCTTCCTGCTGAAGAAACAGCATCAAATTTGCCTACACTACGTGTTTCTTGTGCAAAAGCAGTAGAGAATGTAAAAAATAATGCAAAAGCAAATACGAAGGCAGTTAGTTTGTGATTGAGAGTTTTCATAGTTCTATAAAAAATTGAGTTGATAATAATGATGATTTTATTTAAGTTAGTGAGTCTTACTTAATTGGTTTATCATCAAAGACACTATTTTTTTTTATGGGTTGCATCAAAAGTATTATTTCGTGAATATTTTGTAATATATTTGGATAAGTAGCTCACTTTCAATGATTAATTTTTTAAAAAAGCCTTTTCTCGCTGCACAGCATTTTTATAAAGTTCATAAAAACTAGGTTTCAAGTCTTCTAAGAGCCAAATTTTATCTCCGTTTTGTCGTGAATATTCGTTCATGATTTCTCCAATGAGGGTCTTCTTTCCAACCGTTTTTTCTAAATTTTCAGAGATTTCGTTGTTTACATAAATTATTTTGGTGGCTTGTATTTCATTTGGCAACCAAAGCATATAACTACTAGAAAAGCTATACGCATTTGGTAGATTAGATTCTTTTCCATACAAATCTATTGCTCCAGCTTGTCCGTAGTTTTCAGCAATAATAACTGTATTTTTTCGCTCTTCTTGAGGGACTTCATAGTAGGCTTTTGCTGTAAATTGTGCTATTTCTCGCCATCCCAACATATCTGCAAAATCTTGTGGAATAGGATGTATTTTTCCATCTTCCCAACGGTTGAAGGATTCTATGCCTGTCTTTTCTGTAAAGGTAGCTGTATATTTTGTAAGTTTTTCTGGACTAAGTATCGGAATGCTGAAAGGCAACAAAGGTAAAATGAGCATTATCGGAATTACAACAGCAGGCACACGTAGAAAAGTACGGTTTTGAGTTAGGCGTTCGATAGCAATTGCCCCAGCAGCCAACATCACTGGAAAAACTCCTAAGGTATAATAGCTTTTTCCATGCAAAAATAAGAGCATCAAGATTACCACTACAAAAAATATAGCTACGTTTCGAAAAGGGCGAAGTATTTTGCTCTTTAAAAAACCTGTAAAGCCCAAAACCCAAACCCAAGTAATGGGTAGGTGCATCAAAAACTGGTCAATAATAAAATCTAAAGCATTTACATTTTTGAGTTGGGTGTCTCCTAACTGTTTCATGTGATTCATTACAGGAAAATTATAAGAGGCTTGCCAAATCAGATTGGGAAGAACAATCAAAAGTCCGATACCTATACCAAGCCATAATTTTTTATTGGCAAACCATTTTCTTTCTGTTGAAAATAAGGTGGCTATCAGAATAGCTAATACACAAAAAACAATACTGTACTTATTGAGAAAAAATAGTCCAGCTATTGTCCCCATTCCTACCAAATAGCGTCCTTTTTGTGTTTTGATATGGCGAATCCAAAAATAAATCAGCCACGTCCAGCCCAAAATATCCCATCCCACAGGCTGAAAAAGTGTGTGTGTACGCAAAAATGCTGGAGAGAAAATAACAATAAAACCAGAAAAAAGAACTGCAAAGGTTTTACCTCCCATTTGGTGAGCTATCATTCCTGTCAGAATAACTAGAGCCATTCCAGCCAAACCAGAAACCAAATGAATTGCCCAAAGAGACTCGCCAACTGTATTTTGAACAAGCGAAGCAAAAAGTGCAACCATTGGAGGAACTTCCAAAAAGCCAAAATCCAAATGCCTCCCTAGTGCAAGATAAAGAAGCTCATCTCTATGAAAACTATAGGCTTTACTAATAAAAAAAGGTGTTTGTAGTTTTAGGAGTGCAAAAAAAGAAAGCAGAAACCAATTTTTGATTGACATTGATAATGAATGTTTTTTGTTTTGAGTATCTTTGTTGAAAGGGTTTAATGTTGAATGTACAAAGTTTTACTAAGAAAATATTATGATACCTACCATAAAGAGAAAAATAAAGAGAATTTTAGGCATAGAAAAATATTCTCCTGAGCGTATTATTAAAGATAGTTATTTTGGAAAAAGAATTAAATCGACTCAAGAGGGAAACAAAATTATTTATGACTTATTAAGAGGGGATAAACCTTGTATGATTGCTCGTTTTGGTAGTACGGAACTGTCTTGCATTATAAATTATGAAAGAGAAAGAGGAAAAGAATGGTGGGATTTTGTAGTTCATAATATTAGTGTAGCTTCAGGAGTATTTCCTCCAACTCCAAAAAATTTAGTTCGTTTTTCAGAAGAGTTTCTCAATCACACAAAAAATATAGACGGTTTAGGAGTTTGGTTTAATGAAGGAGAAGATACCATTTATAAAAAATACTGCCCTACTGCTGAACTTTTTGTATTAAAATCTATCGAATCTTATTATTCAGTCGGAGAAAATGATATTCCTTGGACGAAAGCATTAGAAAATAAAAAAGTATTAGTGATTCATCCTTTTACAGTTTCTATTGACAAACAGTTTGAAAATAGAGAGCATTTATTTGAACATCCAGATATTTTGCCTTCTTTTGAGCTTCAAACCTTGAAAGCTGTACAATCTATTGCCACACAGGAAACTCCATTTAATGATTGGTTTGAGGCTTATGATTTTATGTGTAGAGAAATAGAAAAACGAGATTTTGATATTGCCATTATTGGTGCTGGTGCGTATGGTCTTCCTTTAGCATCTTTTGTAAAACAATTAGGAAAAAAAGCTGTACACATGGGAGGAGCAACACAAATTTTATTTGGAATAAAAGGCAAACGTTGGGATGAGATAGAATTCTTTCAAAACTTATACAATGATTATTGGACAAGACCACTTCCAGAAGAAGTACCTCAAAAGGCAAATCAAGTGGAAGATGGTTGTTATTGGTAAAAAATCACTGTTTATTTCGTTCTTCTCTTGTTATTACAATTTCATTGACTGCATTGATAGCATCAAAACGAATTTGTACGAGCCTACGCTCTCCACGCTCTAGGTCTTGTTGTACATCCTCACACTTTTCAGATGCATCTATGTAGTAGGTATAAAATTTTTGGTTTCGGCTATATAGTTCTGTAAAGTCTGGTTTTCCCAAAATTTTTCTCAAATCTATTTCATCTAACCCTTCCAACTTGGGTTTTATTTTCTCTAAGTCATCTAACAACCCTGCACGTACAGTCTCACATCCATTTCTATCAAGTTGCCAAGCCTTTCTATCAAACTCTTCTTCTGTGATTCCATTTGGATTGGAACAAGAAAAAAATAGGGTCGTAATTATGAAAAGTACGCTGTATGTTAGATGATGAATAGAAAATCTCATAAGATTATATTTTTGTTTGGAATAGAGTTGAATACAAAAAAACAAAGATAAAAGTTTTGACTTTAAAGCTCGTATAACATTTTTTTAATTGATAATGAATGTTTTAGGTCGTACCTTTGCAAAAAATTAGAAAGGCAAGCTAAGATGTTGATTATCAAAATGCTAGTCAAACAGAATAGCTTGATGACTTATTTCTTCTGAAATTGTAGTTCACTCTAAAGAGTGAATAAAAATATATAAAAATTTATTATAGACTTTGTTCCTTATATGAACTTACTCATCGGTCAGATAGGACACCTACTCGTCATTATTTCTTTTGTTACTTCTATTGTAGCAGCTATTTCATATTATTTTGCGAGCCAAAACAACGAATTTTCTTCAGATAGAAAAGATAGAGAAATCAAGTCTTGGAAAAACATGGCTCGTGCGATGTTTGGTTTGCATGGCTTGGCTGTGATTGGTGTTGTGGTAGTTTTGTTTTCTATTATTTATAATCATCAGTACGAATATCATTATGCGTGGAGTCATTCTTCCAATAATTTGCCCTATTATTATATGATTTCCTGTTTTTGGGAAGGACAAGAGGGAAGTTTCTTACTTTGGATTTTTTGGCATGTATGTATTGGTGGAGTGATTATTCTGCGTTCTATTTTTGTCAGACATAAGAAAAATAACACTTGGGAAGCTCCTGTAATGATGGTTTTTTCTGCCGTACAAGCATTTTTGGCTTCTATGATTTTAGGTGTTATAATCCCTTGGAAACAAGTAAAGATTGGAAGTTCTCCTTTTATTTTATTGCGTGATGCAATGGATGCTCCTATTTTCCAAACACAACCTGACTATATTCCTGTCGATGGAACAGGTCTGAATCCACTCTTACAAAACTATTGGATGGTAATTCATCCTCCTACATTGTTTTTAGGCTTTGCGCTCTGTCTTGTCCCTTTTGCTTTCGTAATCGCTGGTCTTTGGAAAAAAGAGACTACAAAGTGGCTCAAACCAACCTTTGCATGGTCATTGCTTGCTGCTGCTGTTTTAGGCGTAGGTATTGTAATGGGAGCATATTGGGCGTATGAAACGCTAAATTTTGGAGGATATTGGAACTGGGACCCAGTGGAAAATGCTGTTTTTATTCCTTGGCTCGTCTTGATTGCAGGCATTCATGCCATGACGATGCAACAAAAACGCCCTTCTATGGCAAAACTTTCAGCTATCTTGATGCTCTCTAGCTTCCTTCTGATTTTATATTCTACATTTCTTACTCGTAGTGGAATTTTGGGAGATACTTCGGTTCACTCTTTTACTGACTTAGGGCTTTCAGGGCAGCTTCTGATTTATCTTTTGTTTTTTGTTGGTGGGGCAACAGTCTTGTTCTTTATGAATTGGAATAATTTCCCAAAGGCAAAAGAAGATTCTAAATTATATTCTGGTGAGTTTTGGGCAACGCTTGGTGTATTAGTTTTAGGACTTTCTGCATTGCAAGTATTAGTTCCAACGTCTATTCCTGTTTATAATGCTATTTTAGATAGTTTGGGAATAGATTCAAATGTTGCTCCTCCAGCCGACCCAGAAATGTTTTATACAAAATGGCAAATTTGGTTTAGTATAGGAATTGCATTTCTTTCAGCTACAGCACAAATATTTTGGTGGAAACGTATTGAAAAATCAAATGTGAAAGATAATTTCATCCTTCCTTTGGTCTTGACTGCCATTATTACGACAGCTATTATTGCGATAGCTCAAATAAAACTAACTCTGCCTAAAGATTATACCTATACAACTTTCTATTCTTTGGTAAAGGCAATCATTAAAGCAAAAGAAATTCCATATATCATTCTGATTCTGACTTCGGTGTATGCAGTTATTACAAATGTAATGTCAGTTTTCAGAACTATCAAATTTAATCCAAAACTAGCAGGTGGCGCATTGGCGCATATTGGTGTTGCACTCATGTTTTTTGGTATTTTGTCTTCTTCTGGATATGACGATATTGTTTCTATGAATATGTCTGGGCTTTTATACAACAAAGAGTTTTCTGATGAGGTCAATAGAGAAAATGTATTGCTTTTCCGTAGCCAGCCTACCAAAATGAGTAAATATATTGTTACTTATAAAGGACAATATTGGGATTCGCCTAGCTTTCCTACGTATGTGAATAAAGAAGATGTGACAGCAACAGCTTATTCTCATAAAGTAGTAGCTCAAAAAGATTTGATTCACAATGAGGAAGTAAAGGTAAAAGCAGGCGATACGCTCCAAATTTTTGAAGAAAATACCTATTACAAAATTGATTATGTAGATACACTTACAAAAGAGATGTTTACACTTTTTCCTCGTGTTCAGCAAAATCCACAGATGGGTTTTGTGGTCAGTCCAGATATTTCACAAGGTATAAAAAGTGACCTTTATACGCATTTGAGTAGTTTGCCAGACCCAGCCGAAGAGCGTACGTGGAGTAATCCAGAAGAAAAAATACTAGCTCCTTTAGATACGTTTATTGTGAATGATTTTGTGGCTGTTTTTGATGGTGTTCATCGTGGAAAGCCTTTGGCAGACGAAGATATAATGGTGTATGCTGAAATTAGAATTTTAGACAGAGAGGAAACCTATACAGTCAAACCAAAATATCAAATAAAAATGCAAGGCGAAGGTGCAACAGCGAGAAGCATCCCTGAAATTGTAGAGTCAGCAGGAGTAGAAATTACTCTGATCAACATTAATCCAGAACAAGAAAAGTTTACTTTCAAAATTCGAACAACACAACGAGACTGGATAATTATGAAAGCCCTAGAAAAACCGTATATCAGTTTGCTTTGGCTTGGTGTAAGTGTAATGACACTCGGTATTTTGGTGGCAATGTGGAGAAGGTATATAGAAGCTAAAAAAGTAACTGTTTCTAAAAAAACAGACGCTAAAAAGCCTAAAAATGAGGTGGAGTTGGTTTAAAAGCAAATTGTATAGAGAAAATTAGATTATTTTTTCGTTAAATGTTTATGCAAAATAGTAAGGTGGTATTGATTTGCACAAAACCACTTTTTTAACGAAATTGCAACCTAATTTTATAGAAAAAAGTCTTTATTCATCAGTTATTTAGTCATAAAATTTTTATGTTACAAGAAAAGGTAAATTCACTTCTTTCAGAAGTAGAAAATTTTGAAATACAAAGTGTTGAGCAGTTAGAAAATTTCCGTTTAGATTTTATTAGCCGAAACAGCAAACTCTCTTCGCTTTTTGATGAATTTAAGACCGTACCGAAAGAAGAAAAACGTACGCTTGGGCAGCAAATAAATGTTTTGAAAAAGACTGCTGAAGAGAAGTTTCGCAACAAAAAACAGGAAATTGAAGAGGCACAAGATGCAACGGCTGGAACAGATATAGATATTACACTTCCATCTGCTTATGAGTCTTTGGGAAGTTTGCACCCAGTTTCGCAAGTGCGTGATGAGATAATTCAGATTTTTGAAAGAATTGGCTTCAATCTTTCCGAAGGACCAGAAATAGAACTAGACTGGTATAATTTTACGGCACTCAACTTTCCAGAAAATCACCCTGCTAGAGAAATGCAGGATACTTTTTTCATAGAAAAAGACCCAGATATTTTGCTTCGCACACATACATCACCTGTACAGATTCGTGTGATGAAAAACCAAGAACCACCTATCAGAACATTATCTGTTGGGCGTGTTTTTAGAAATGAGACTATTTCTTCTCGTTCGCATTGTATGTTTCATCAGATTGAGGGGCTTTATGTAAATGAAGGAGTTAGTTTTGCACAACTCAAACAAACACTTCTTTATTTTGCAAAGGAGTTTTTTGGTCAGCACGCCAAAATTCGTGTTCGTCCTTCTTATTTCCCATTTACAGAACCTAGTGCAGAGGTAGATGTGTATTTAGGAACAAAAACAGAAGCCGATTATCGCCTCACAAAAGGAACAGGTTGGTTAGAAATTTTAGGTTGTGGAATGGTGCATCCTAATGTTTTGGAAAACGTAAATATAGATTCTAAAAAATATAATGGTTTTGCTTTCGGAATGGGAATTGAAAGAATTGCGCTTTTGCGTTACGATATTCCAGATATTCGTATGCTCTTCGAAAATGAGATGCGTTTTTTAAAGCAATTCTAAAGACATATCTTCATTGACGGCTGCATTTGAGCCTCAACGACGGTTACTTTTACAGCTGTCAACGAGCTTAAAAGCATCGTTGAGATAAAGAAACAAAATAAAAATTTCAGAACACAAAAAATATAAATAAAATGCCTTCATTCGAAACCGAGGGAACACTCGTAAAAATATTTCCTACTAGCGTAAAATCAGAACGTTTCCAGTTACGAGAATTTGTACTTAATGTAGAAGAGGGAAATTATCCACAAGAAATTATTTTTCAATTTACACAAGATGATTGTGATATTTTGGATAAATTCAAAGAAGGAGAAAAAGTAAAAGTAAGCAGTTGGATTCGTGGTAAAAAGTGGCAACGTTCGCCACAAGACGAGCCTCGTTGGTTCAATAGTTTGGCTGCTCGTTCGATAGAACATGCCGACCCAATGATGCAAGATATAAACCAAGATACAGGGAATAATGATAGTCCTTTTACTGGCGATATTCCTCCTCCAACAGAAGATACTTCTTCAATGGGAGACGATGATTTGCCATTCTAAATTTTGAAATTATTTATATCATTATACAAACCCTAAGTTTCTCTAAGATTCTTAGGGTTTTGTTGATTTATTCTTGTCCTATCTTAAACCCTATAAACGAAATGTCATCACGTTGTGGTTCTTTACCTTGATGTGATTTTAATTTTTCTACCAAATAGTGCTTTTGTTCTTGTATAGGTCTTTGATGATTTTCTAATAAAAATGTTTTGAGTTGAGACGAACCAAACTTTTTTCGATTAACGTTGTGTTGGTCAGAAAGTCCGTCTGTAAAGAGATAAAAAAGTGTATCACTATTCACTTCAAATATAGTATTTTGGAATGTAACTGATGTTTTATTTCTTCCTCCAATATGTTTGTTGTTCCCTTTTATTTCGGTAAGCTCATTATTTTCTACAAAATACATAGTTGATTTTGCACCTGCAAATATGACTTTAATTTTATTTTGAGTAGGCATTTTTTCAAAAATAGCGATGGATATATCCATTCCATCATCATTTTGTCCTGTTTCTTGTTTTAGTATTTTACGTATTCCTGAGTTTAGGTTATTCAAAATACGGGCAGGGTCATCTTGTATTTTTTTGATATTTATGGTTTCATGTAAAAGTGTCGCTCCTAACATAGACATAAATGCGCCCGGTACACCGTGTCCTGTACAATCTGCTAATGCCAATATTCCCACTTGCTGATTGATTTGAGAAAACCAATAAAAGTCTCCAGAAACTATATCTTTAGGGCGATAAATCAGAAATAAATTATTAAAAAAAGAGGTAAGTGTATCTAATTTTGGTAATACTGCTTCCTGCATATCAGAGGCATATCTTATACTTGCGTCAAGTTTTTCTGTGGTTGTTCGGAGTCTATTATAGGTTTGCTCTAGTTTTTCTTGTTGTGTTTGTAGTTCTTCATTGGTTACATTTAATTCTTCATTTTGGGTTTCTATCCGTATCTGCTGAAGCTTGATAGCTTGATTTTGCTCTTCTAGTCTGGTATTACTTTTTTTCTTTTGACGATAACCAATTCCCAAAAGTAGCAATACAACACTAACCATAAAAAGCCCACCCAAATACATATTTCTAACTCGTGCTTCTTCTGCTCGTTCTGTGCGTCGTTGTAACTCTTTTCGTTCCTCTTCGGCTTTGAGTTGCTCTTCTTTATAGATTGCTTCTTTTTGTAAGAGTTGTTTTACATCGTCTAGTTTGGAAAGACTATCTCTCAAAACAATGTATTCTTTATAGGTCTGATAGGCTTTTTGAGGATTTCCATCTTTTTCATACGCTTGATAAAGTATTTCAAGAACGTTCAATCCTTCTCTACTCTGCTGTGTTTCTTTAGCAACGTACAAACCTTCTTCCAACTCTCTAAGTGCTTTTGAAAGTGCATTCGTTTTAAGGTAAGCATCTCCCAAAATAGTCTTGCTTCGAACCAAGCCACGCTTGAAGTCCGTTTCTTTAGCTATTTCAATACTTTTTTGTGCATAAAAAATAGCTGAGTCATATTGTTCTAAATAATTGAACGATTCTGCCACATTTCCAAAAATAATAACGTCTCCCTGTTTATGACGGATTGTTTCATTGATTTTTAGGGCTGCTTTATAATTATTGAGTGCTTCTTGATAATTTTTTTCTGCCAAATAAATAATACCAAGATTATTATAAGCACGCATTTTAAATGCGAGTTTATTTTCTTTTTTGCTAATATCAAGCACTTTTTGATGGTATAGTTTTGCTTTTTCTAGCAATTGTTGTTCATAATAAAGTACACCAATGTCAGTATAAATAGAAGGTAAGCTATTAGAGATTTTATTTTCTTCATAATATTTTAATGCTCCAAATAAATTGTTGAGAGCTTTCTGATTATCTCCCATTTCTGAATAAAACACTCCACTCTGATGCTGAGCTCGGGCGAGTAGATCCTTATCATCAATTTTCTTTGCTAATGCCAATACTTCTTCAAATACTTTTGTTCCTTCTTGATTTTCAGTTTTGTACCAATAATATCTACCCATCAGTAACTTAAATTCTCCTTCCCATTTTAAACTTTTTAATTGTTGAGCTTTTTTTAAGGAGTTTTGCATATATACTAGTGCTGAATCTAATTGTTGCTCTAATAATAAGGCTTCCAGTTCTACATGAGTACGCAAATGCGAAGTGTCAGATACAGTCTGATGCCAAACAATTTGCTTCAAACTATCTATTTTTTGAGATTGGGCAAAAACTTGACAACTAAACCATAAAAATATAAAAGTATATATGAAACGTAACAAAATACTCATTAATAATTAATTGAACTCAAAGAATAATAAATAAAAAATTACTTTACTAGTGTCTTAAAACCATAGTGTTGGATAAGGAAAGAGCATTTTAACTTTATCTACTATTTAAAAAGCTTGACAAAAGTTTTTATACAATAACATGCCTTATAAGGTAGCTAAAATTTGGAAAAAAAGCAATTTTAGTATAAAAAAATATTTGCTTTGAGGATAACCAAAATTATTATTACTAAATAAAAAAATGTCTAATTTTTTTGCTACTAACATTATTTAAAAAGTCTATTAAAGCCAAGGTTACTTTTACGACTTCATTCCATTCTGTGTTTTCGATAGCTTAAAAATAACTATCTTTGTTGCTTTACCTGTAATATGCTCAAGGTAAATGAAAATTGCAAAATTATTTTGCAAAAAAACTTTCTAAAATCGTTAGAGTCTTTAAAAAAATTAATCTTGAGTGTAATTGTTTGTAATCTTTTACATACAAGTTTAGGAGAACAGATATTATACTAGTGTTACCATTATTGGTAATGTTATCAATAATAAAATTAAATTCTGACTATTTTTTATGCAAACAGCAACAACCACAAAAAATCGTATAGATTCTTTATTTCAAAATAAATCAAATGGTGTTCTGACCATTTACTTTACAGCAGGTTTTCCAAAACTAGACGACACTCGCCAAATCTTGACAGAACTAGCAGAAGCAGGAACTGATTTGATAGAAATTGGAATGCCTTTTTCTGACCCTATTGCAGATGGAGAAACAATCCAGTACAGCAATAAAATAGCTTTAGACAACGGAATGAGTATCAAAAAAATGTTCGAACAGCTAGAGGGAATCCGAAATGAGAGTGGAAAAATCAAAGATACTCCTATTGTTTTGATGGGATATATCAATCCTGTATTGCAGTTTGGAATTGAAAATTTTTGTAAAAAGTGCCAAGAAATCGGAATTGATGGACTAATTTTGCCAGACTTACCTGTTTTTGAATACGAAACCACCTACAAATCTATTTTCAAACAATATGGACTACACACCATTTTTCTCATTACACCACAAACATCTGATGAACGCATCAAAAAAATTGATGATTTGAGTAGTGGCTTTGTCTATATGGTATCTTCTAACAGCACTACAGGTAAAACAAATAGTTCAGAATTATCTGAAAAGCAAAGCGAATATTTCAATAAAATTAAAAATCTAAAACTCAAAAATCCAACACAAATTGGCTTTGGTATTTCAGATAAAAAAACTTTTCAGCAAGCAACTTCTTATGCCAATGGAGCAATTATCGGCTCTGCTTTTATTCGTCATTTGGAAAGTGGAAAATCAGTAAAAGAATTTGTAACATCAATCATATAAGGTAAACCAATAAAAAAATGGAAAGTCAGATTTTAGACGACAATAATTTTGGTAATAAGCAAGAAGGCACAATGCGTAATAACATTGGCAGAGCAAAATTTACTATTTATACTTATATAGTTGTTCTTGTTTGTGCTATTGGTCTTACTCTTAGTGATATATATGCTATTTTAGGAGGAGTAGATATAGCACTTCCGAATGCTTTGCTCTCAATGATTTATGGCTTAGGTATTCTTGTTGGTTTTATATCTTTTCTTTTTTGGTTTAGAAGAGCATATAAAAATATCCAAATTATAGGATATGAGACAAGACATAGAGACGGATGGGCTGTAGGAGGTTTTTTTGTTCCTATTATTGGTCTATACTATCCATATAACATAATGACTGAAATTTGGCAGAAAATGAAACTCACAGCAGAAGGAAACGATATAAAACATCATTTGTGGGGAGGAATACACGGATGGTGGTGGTTTATTTGGCTTCTTAGTTTTATCGTATCTTATATCTCATTTAAAACAGGAGTAGAATTGACTTTTTCTAGTCAATTACACGAACCGACTTGGGGAACTGTTTTTGAAAACATAATAAATTGTTTAGATGCTTTATTTACAATTTTGGTGGTTAGAGCATTAAGTGAAACCGAAAAAGAACTCAGAGAACACGGTGATTTTTAGAATGTTATGATGTTTATCATAGAATAAATAATAAAAAATACCGAACTTTGTTTCTGTCAAGATGTTAATAAAATAAATAACAATAAAACTAATCATACATAGTTTAATGAAAAAAATACATCAATATACATATTCATTGAATAACTCAAATGTTTCAAAACTACTCTTTGTATTTGTTGTTCTGATGGTATTTACTTTTACTTTCGGAATCATAGATGCAGAAGCACAGTGTGCTATGTGTAGAGCAACCGTAGAAAATAATTTTAATAATGGAGCAGGAGAAGCAAGTACACGCCTCAATTCAGGCATTTTGTATTTGCTTTGTATGCCGTATGTACTTATCGGAACAGTCGCTTTCGTTTGGTACAGAAACAAACAAAAAAATAAAAAAAATGGGAAAAGAACGCTCAAAATTTCAAGCCATCCTTCAATGTAAATGCCCTAGATGCAGACAAGGAGATATATTTGTAAAATCTGCTTTTCATTATAAGTTTGCCAAAACTCATAGAAATTGTCCTGTATGCAATCTAAAATATGAACGTACTTTAGGCTTTTGGTGGACAGCTATGTATATCAGTTATGCTTTCAATGTAGCCCATGTTATTACGGTATTATTTGCTGTCAATATTTTATCGGAAAATCGTCCTGATTTGTGGGTTTATTTTGCGTCTATTTTAGGTACATTTATTTTTTTCATTCCTTTCTATTTCAGATATTCAAGAGTCATTACTCTACACTTACCTGTTTTTTCGAATGTCAAGTACAGCAATGACCCTAAAGTTTGGGAAGCACAAGGAGAGTAGTCAATTTAACTCCAAGCTATAGAAAGTAATTTATCATTCATCACTTACCACTTATCATTCATTTCATGCAAATCACAACCCAATCAAATACCTACCAAGTTCGTAAAGAAAAAAACACATCTTCTAAAACAACTTCTCTTTTTTTGAATGATAATTTAATCGAATCAGATATTCAACAAATTTCTGAAAGAGAGTTTCACGTTTTGAGAAATAATGTTTCTTACCGAGTGGAAGTTTTGAAGGCAGACTATGAAGCTAAAGAATTTGAAATTCGTATCAATGGAAATATTCATACACTAAAAGCAAAAGATAGAATGGATTTACTTTTGGAAAGTTTAGGTATGGAAAATGCTGCCTCTGCCAAAGTAACTGACCTTAAAGCTCCAATGCCTGGACTTGTCTTGGATATTCTGATAGAGGAAGGTGCAAAAGTAGAAAAAGGAACTCCTCTAATGATTTTGGAAGCTATGAAAATGGAAAATGTTTTGAAAGCAGCAGGAGAAGGCGAGATAAAGAGTATTCCAGTAAATAAAGGACAAAACGTAGAAAAAGGAGCTGTTCTGATAGAGTTTCAGTAATAGATAAAAAAATAGGGAAAAAGCAACTTTTCCCTATTTTTTTGAAATTTATTTAAAATCTATCAGATGAATATAATCCCCATCTTCAAATTCTTCTGCAATCAGACCCACGCCATCTGCAAAATAAAGTGTAGAACTTTCCGTATCAAAAAAATTACTACTTGCATCAACTTTTACAACCATTACTTTATCGTATTCTGTTCCACCAACAGTCTTTTTTGCATCCTTTTCCAAAACTTTGTACGAGAAATTTAAAAACACACCATCTTGTTCATTATTTTGTGTCCATGTATCACCTACTTTAGCGTCTAGGTCTGTGATGGCTTCAATAAGTAAAATCCCTCCATTATCTGACAAATCAATAGCACGATAGACAATTTTAGAAGCTGGGTCTATACGAAGTAAAATATTTTCATCTGCTACATTTGGACTTACTGTTAGTATTTTCCAATCAAAACCACCCACATTTTTGGTTTGATTGGTAAGTGTATGGACAAAGTTTCCATTTTCTGTTTGATATGTCCATACAGAACCTGTCTGGAGTGGAAAATAATCTGTTTCTACTTGAGGAATTTCTTCTTCTTTTTTGCAAGAGGAAAATAAAAATAAAATACTAAATAAAGAGATACATAAAAAATTGAAAAAACGAGTTGTTTTATTTGAAATTGACATAGTTGAATTAATAAAGTTAAAAAATTAGAGTACTGGACTTGAGATAAAAAATTGTTGGTGTTGATACACCAACGAATGGTACTTTTTCCCTGTTCTGTGAGTCACAGAACAGCAAATATCTATCGGCATCCAGTATCTATTAAAAAATATAATTTCATCTATATGTACATACAATAAAATACTCTTGAAAAGCTCATATACTTAGAAAAATATGAAGCAATAAAAAAGCAACTCTCTTTAGAAAGTTGCTTTTTTTTGTCGCCAATGTAGAAAAAATAAAATTTACATTGTGCCAAACGTATATTGATTCAATTAAAAACAGATGATGAAACTAACTATTGATAACTAACTCAATTGTTGTGTTTAGTATTCACGTGATGGACGGAAATTTCCTCCACCTCTGTTTTCTCTAGGAATGGCTTTTTTTACTTGGATTTCACGACCTTTAAGTTCGATGCCGTTTAATTCTTCGATGGCTGCTTGACCATCTTCTTCAGTTTCCATTTCAACGAAACCAAATCCTCTTGAACGACGTGTTTCACGGTCTGTGATGATTTTTGCTGATGTAACTACACCAAGCTCTGAAAATACTGCCTCTAATTCTTCTTCTGAAATAGAATAAGGCAAGTTTGATACGTAAAGATTCATAAAACTAATTAACGAAAAAAACTAATAAACTGAAGGCTCTAAGTTGTGCCTTCGCTCCAAAGATACGATAAATTATAAGAAAACTACTATTTCTTTCAACTATTTTTCAAAATTTGTAAAAATTTTATTTTAAAAACTACTTGGAGTGTATTTTTAGTGTATTTGCTTGAAAATCAAATGTTTATGAGGCGTGTTGTATAACGACATTTCATAGTATGAGACCAAAAATATTTGGCTGATTTTCATTATCAATTTTTTATCTATTTAATTTTTTGAGGAGGTTGCATTACTGTATTGCACTTGTTACAAGTTCTTAGTTCTTCTGAATTATAAAACGTTTGCATCACTTTGGGTAGTTGGGCAACAATATCAGTGAGTTCGAAACGCTCTTCATAGAGTTTATTTCCACAATTTTCACAATACCACATAAAGCCATCTTCTTCGCCTTCTCGCCTATATCTTTCAATGACAAGTCCGATAGAACCCTCTGTACGTTGTGGAGAGTGAGGCACTTTCGGAGGAAGTAAAAACATCTCTCCTGCCTTAATAGGAATATCGACAAATTTGCCATCTTCTATAATCTTAACGACAATATTTCCCTCCAACTGATAAAAAAGTTCTTCACTTTCATTGTAATGATAATCTTTTCGGCTATTTGGTCCTCCCACCACCATCACAATATAATCTTCATTATCTAAATAAACTTGCTGATTTCCAACAGGAGGTTTTAAAAGGTGTCGGTTATCATCTATCCATTTTTGGAGATTGAATGGTTTTTTCATTTCTTATTTTTTATTTTTTCTAAAATTTTATCACCCCCAGCTTTCAACACTTCTTGTGCAAGTTTGACAGCCAGTTCTTGTCCTTTTTCTTTATGAATTTCTCCTGATTTACGTATGATTTTTTTTCCTGATAGACTGATGAGTCCTGCATCAATACGGAGCATATCTCCTTCTACTTTTGCCAATACAAAAGAAGGAATACTGCAACCACCGTCTAAATATTTTAAATAGGCACGTTCTGCAAGCAAACAATATTCGGTTTCCTCATCATTTATTGCCTCACGAATAGCAGCTTTCAGTTTATCACTTATTTTGCTAGAAACTTCAATCGTTACAGAGCCTTGCCCTGCTTGTGGAGTAAACTCATCTAGGGTCAGATGTTCGACAATAAATTCTTCATATCCCATCCTGTGCACGCCAGCATAAGCCAAAAGAAGCGCATCACATTGTCCTTCCTCTAGTTTTCTCATACGTGTTTGTAAGTTTCCACGCATATTCGTTGTTCTAATGTTAGGATAGTAATGTTTGAGCATTGCTATTCTGCGTGTAGAAGAAGTTCCTACAAGCCACTTATCGGCAGCGTCTAGTTTAAAATCTGAATTATAACTTACTACTACATCGTGCGCTTTTTCTCTCTTTGTATAAGCTATTAGTTCAAGTCCATTAGGAAGTGTAGAAGCCATATCTTTTGCACTATGAACAGCCAAATCTACCTTGCCAGTATGAAGCATTTCTTCTAATTCTTCTGTAAAAACGCCTTTACTACCAATTTTGGAGATAGCTTTATGCAAAATTTTATCTCCTTTGGTTTCGATGGCAATAATTTCAGTCGCTAAGCCATGTGATTCGAGTAAACTTTGCACATGCTCTGCCTGCCACATCGCAAGCTGACTGTTTCTTGTTCCGATTTTGATAGTTTTTTTAGCCAATTTTTTTGCGCTTATGTAGTGAGCTATAAATTGAAAGATTTATTTTTAACTAGGATAGAGTATCTCTTTTTAGTTTTTTTATTAAAAAAGCTACACAATAGGCAACTTTAGTGCTTATACAGAAATATTCAAAAAAAAATGATTATCATGCAAGTTTTTTGCAATTTTTTTTGTATAAAAGTTCTGTTTTTTCTAAAAAAACTGATTTATATCAAAATATTGGTCCAATATCTTTTTAAAATATGATTCTTTTAGATGGAAATATTTTGCAAAACCACAGCCACAACTCCAAAACATGTTCCAAAACCAATCAAAAAGCCACTCCAAACTTCGTTGGGAGTATGAGCTTTTAAATAGAGCCTAGAACTCATGACTATGCCTGTCAAGATAAAAAATATCACAATAGGAAAAAGTAGTTCCAATGAAGTATTAGCAGCTTGAAAACTAAACAAAAAACCTAGTAGTCCACTAATTCCGATGGTATGGACACTCGTTTTGTGAAAAAGTGTAATCAATGTAGTAAGACACATAGACAGTGCCACACCTCCTGTCAAGAGTACTACTTGAATATCATATCCCACTTTTTGCATCATCAAGTAAGCCAATAGTGTATAAAAAATGGTAGTAAACATAAACGGAACAATCCTCTCTTTTCTACTTCCCACATTTAGAGAAGAGATAAAGCCTGTATAGCGAAGTGTCAGTATAAAAAATGCAGGTACAATAAAAGTTCCTAAGAAAATCAAACTTAGAAGCAGTATCTGTCTTTTTCCAAAAGGCTCGCTACTCAACAAAAAGAAAAACAACAAATACCCTACTGTTGGCATAATAGCAGGATGAAAGATATAGGAAATAAGTTTACATAGTTTTTGAATCATATATCAAAAATACAAATCTTTTATTTTAAAATTGAATCTAGTATTATTTGTCTGAATTGATACGAAAAATTCTTATCGAAGCTATAGTAAATGTTCCAAAAGCAAATAAATAATAAAGTGTCCAAGAGTGAATCATATCACTAGGATAACTTAGTGTAAGTACAAAAACGACAAACACATTCTCCAAGTTCCAAATTTCTATCTCTTGTTTATTTGGTAGTTTGATTATAACTCCAGATTCGCTATACATTTTATACCAATCCTTACTCCATATCATCCCAAAAGAAAGGACAATAAAGAAAATTACTCCGATACCATATATCAGATGTACTGAGTCTTCTGTTACATTGATATTCAAAAAAGTATATCCGATTTCGTAAAAAACTGGTATAAGATATAACAATGGAATTATAAACTGCTTAAAGAATTTCATAGTCGTGTATCAATGATTGTGTATAAGTTTATCTCTTAAAATTTACCTTAACACATGTTGTTTAAAATAAGAAATCAGAAGAACCAAGTTTTTGATAATTTGTGTTTTATATGTGTAAAAAAACCGTTTTACTCTTTGTAAGCAAAACGGTTTTCAAAAGGTTTATTTATAGAAAAAAGTAAAATTACTGCGTAATAATCTCTTTTATATCCTGCATAATTTTCTTTGCCAAGTGTTCGGCTGTGGCTTCGGATTGTGATTCTGAATAGATGCGAATGATAGGTTCTGTATTTGACTTACGAAGATGTACCCATTCGCTATCAAACTGAATTTTGACACCATCAATTTTATTGACTGGATAGCTTTTGTATTTGTCAGAAATCTCAACCAAAACATTATCTACATTTATCTCTGGAGTAAGTTCAATTTTATTCTTTGAGATATGGTAACTTGGGTATTTTGCACGGAGCATTTTTGTACTTCCCTTAAACTTTGCTAATTGCGTCAAAAATAAGGCAATCCCAACAAGTGCATCACGTCCGTAGTGTAATTCTGGATAGATAATTCCCCCATTTCCTTCGCCTCCAATAACAGCATTACATTCTTTCATCTTTTCTACCACATTCACTTCTCCAACGGCAGCAGCGTGGTATTCACCTCCAGCTTTTAGTGTTATATCTTTGAGTGCTTGTGTAGAAGAAAGATTCGAAACTGTATTTTTTGTTTGTCCTTCGTCTTGATGCTGCAATACATAGTCTGAAATGGCAACCAATGTGTATTCTTCTCCGAAAGGCGTTCCGTCTTCACAAATAAGAGCCAATCTATCTACATCTGGGTCAACGACAATTCCTAAATTATAATTTCCACTTTTAATAGTAGAACAAATATGTGTTAGGTTTTCTGGAAGTGGCTCAGGATTGTGTTGAAAAATGCCTGTTGGTTCGCAATAAAACTTATCTACCTGTTTTACGCCTAGAGCTTCCAAAAGCATTGGAACGGCTATCCCTCCACTAGAATTTACCCCATCAACAGCAATTTTGAAATCTTTTGCAGCAATAGCTTCTTTATCTACTAAAGGCAGTTCTAATATTTTCTCAATATGCTTTTGAAGGTAAGTATCATCAGTAGAATAGCTTCCTAAGTCAGATACTTTTACAAATTCATAATCATCACTTTCAGCAATTCTCAAAATTTCCTCGCCTTCTTTTGCTGAAATAAATTCTCCTTTTTGGTTTAGAAGTTTGAGAGCGTTCCAATTTCCAGGGTTATGACTTGCTGTAAGGATAATTCCACCATTTGCATTCTCCATCGGAACAGCCATTTCAACGGTTGGTGTTGTTGAAAGTCCTAAATCTAAGACATCAAAACCCATTGCTTGTAAAGTAGAGCTAACAAGTTGCGAAACAAGTTCTCCAGACACACGAGCATCACGCCCAATGATTATCTTTTGGTTTTGTGATGTAGTTTCTTCTGCGTTTTCCTCTGTCATTTGGGCTGTAGCATTACTTACCCATTTTCCATAAGCTGCTGCAAATTTTACAACATCAATCGGAGAAAGACCTTCGCCCACTTTCCCACCGATTGTTCCACGTATTCCAGATATTGATTTTATTAAACTCAAAATTTCAGTATTTTATATTAGCTAGTTTTTCAGACTTGCAAAAGTAGTGAGCAAAAAGCAATTTTCATAGTAAAAAAACAGCTTTATTTTTTTGATAGATTTGCTTTTTACAGATATACATTTTAAGAGATAAAATGGTTTATTCAAATAACTTTTTAATATTCTTGAATTGATTTTTTTTATCAAAAACAGCTTGGGCTGCTCTTCTTCCATTTTCTCCAAAGGCTTTTCTTTCTTTCAAAGTCATTTTTTTCAAGGTACGAATTTCTTTAGGCAATAGTTCATAATTCGTCGAATTAGTTTGCTTATTCATCGTTGTTTTTATCACAATTCCAGTGCTGTATTTTCTGACTATATCTGCACTTTCGCCCCTTCCAAGTAATAAAATAGGCAATCCTGCTGCCATTGCTTCATATATTTTGGAGGGAACAGTTCCCAAAATTTGTTTTTTCTGAATAATAATAGCTGCATCGTAATCAGCTAATTTTTGAGCTACTTCCTTTGAGGGAATAGCATCATAAAGAAATACAGTTTGTTTTTTATCTTTAAAATTTTCTATAAGAAATCGCTCTATCTGATTTCTTTCGTTTCCATTTCCATATAAATGTAGTTCTGCATTTATTTCCTCAAAATCTACATTTTTTATCATTTCCAAAACTCCTTGTGCTACTCCCAAAAGCCCTGCATAGACTAATTTTATTGGCTTATCTTTTTCAATCTCATAATTTTCTTTGACCTTAAAACTATCTGTATCTACACCATTGCGATACAGAAAAATAGGTTTATGAGGAACAATTTCTTGTACATAATTTATAATTTCCTCTGACTGACCAACAATAAAATCCATTTTTTTGTATAAAAATGCTTCAATTTTCAAAAGGAGGTTGTATATTGTCTGCCCTTTTATTTTGTCTAGGTCTAAAAGAACACGAGGATAAAGGTCGGAAAGATTCAAGATAAGCGAAGGAATATAGCCTTTCTTACTAATCATTTTTGATAACATCCAAACACTCAGGACAGGCAAAAGTGGAGGGCTTTGAACAAAAATAATATTAGGTTGCTGTCTTTTGAGAAATGGAAATGCTAAAAACCAACTCAAAGCTAAACTTACCATACTAAAAAGACGAACCAAGGCAGACGAGGAGTTGGAAGGATAAAAAGAAAAACGAATTACAGTTATTCCATTTATATTTTCTTTATGTATAAACTTTCTGAAAAGAAACCTTCTATATGAAGAAAAAACTGTTCCTGTGGGGTAATTTGGAAACGTAGTATAAACGGTTACACTATTGCCTTCCTTTTTCAAACGCTCTGCCAAATATTGAATACGGGACGAACACGCACCGAGTTCGGGGAAATAATTGGGTGAAAAAATAGCTATTTGTTTCAAGGCTAATTATTAGTGATGAATGGTTAATGAGTGATTTTTTTGAGAAAAAATTAATCATTTGAAGTTACAAAAATAGCTTTTTTTATATTCTGACAGAACACGCTTTTTTATCTTCCTCATTATTCATCATTAACCTTTAGCTCAGCAGAGCCATCTAAAAGCGAGCGAAGCTAATTATCAATTAAATAAATATGTCAAAAACACATCAAATACAAATACAGATTACGGTTTATGAAAATGAAAGTGAGCTTTCAAAAGAAGATGTTTCATTGCTAAATGAAGCTAGAGAAGCTACCAAAAGAGCTTATGCACCCTATTCAGAATTTTCAGTAGGAGCTGCCATCAAGTTACAAAATGGAGAAGTTGTTTTGGGAAGTAATCAAGAAAATGCAGCCTACCCTTCTGGACTTTGTGCTGAGCGAACAGCTATTTTTTCAGCTTCCAATCAGTTTCCCAATGAAATTATCGAAACGATTGCTATTGCAGCCAAGCCACAAAAGGCAACTAATTTTATAGCAATTTCTCCTTGTGGTTCGTGCCGACAGGTAATGTCAGAATACGAAAACAAACAAGAAAAACCTATACGAATGATTATGGAAGGCGAAAACAAATCTATTTATGTTATTCATTCGATAGCTGATTTATTGCCTTTAAAGTTTTCTAAAAGTAGCTTGAATATAGAGTAAAAATATTCGACGAATATTTTGAATTGTAAGCAATAATCATTACATATTAGCATAAGATTTGACTATAAAAAATGTGGTATCTAGCATTCTGATTTTGGTTTGGTAGGTACTTTTTTTTTACTTTTTACTTGTCATTTGTAATGAAAAATATATACAACTTTTTAGTGTTTTTTGTATTGCTTCTCTGTGTTGTAAAGGCTAATGATAGCTTTGCTCAAATCGATGACCGTTTTTGGTTTGCTGCCCCAGATATTACGAGAGGGCATAATGATAGACCCATTTTTTTACGCTTTTCTACTTTAGATAAGCCTGCCACAGTAGTAGTTAGTATGCCAAGAGATGCTGCTTTTCCTACACAGGTAATCAACTTAGCTGCTTACTCTACTGGAGAACTGGATTTAACAACATGGATAAACTTGGTAGAAACTCCTCGCATGACTACCATTACTGGAGTACAAGCTACTGATGAAGTTGATGCAAATAGAAACTACAATAATAAATTTCCGAATGGAATACTCATAGAATCTACTGCTAAAATAACAGCATACTATGAAGCATCTTCTACTAACAATCCTGAAATGTTTGCTTTAAAGGGTAAAAATGCTTTGGGTAAAGATTTTTGGATTCCTATGCAGACAGCTTGGAATCATCAGTCCAGAACTCCAAATGCTTATTCTGGATTTGTCATTGTAGCAACAGAAGACAATACCTCTGTTACTATCACTACTACTAGACCTACTCGTACTTTTAGTGCAACAGGTGCATCTGGCACAACTGCAGCAGCAGGAACACGTACTATTATGCTCAATAGAGGAGAAACATTTAACGTAGCTTCACAGCAACCCACAGCAGGAAATGCTCCAGTAGGTTCTCGTGTAGTTTCTGATAAGCCTGTTGCAGTTACACTATTCCATGACACCATTCTGACTGGACAGGGCAGTTGTTATGATTTGGCTGGCGATCAGCTTGTACCTACAAATGTTTTGGGAACAGAATATATTGTTATGCGTGGTTCATTAGGTGTTGGAGGTACAGCCCAACCCGAGAAAGTATATGTTTTGGCTACTCAAGCAGGAACAACACTAACCATCAATAGAGGAGGGGCAAGTATTGCAGGTATTCCTACTTTAGCAGCAGGACAGCAGTATGCTTTTGATCTAACTGAAGGTACACATCCGAGTGCTTACATTACTTCTAATAAGCCTGTTTATGTACTTCACATGTCTGGTTATGGATGCGAAACAGGAGCAGCTATTTTGCCTCCTATTGAATGTACAGGGTCTCGTCTAACACAAGTGCGACGTTCTACAACAGACAACTTTACGCTCACTATTTTAGTGAAAGCTGGAGGAGAAGCCAACTTTTCTTTGAATGGAGGAGCAGTTAATACAGCTATTCCAGCAAGCTCATTTACCAATGTAAGTGGAACAACAGCTTGGAAATCGGCAAGAATTACACTTACCACAGCACAAGTAGCATCTGGAGCGATTGCTTCTGTTCGTAACACAACTACACTTTTTCACATGGGCGTAACCAACGGAAATGCTACTGGAGGATGTCGTTATGGTTATTTTTCTGCCTTCAACTCGCTCAATTTAGGACCTGATATTTCTATTTTTTATGGTTCGAATGCGACCTTAGATGCTGAAACATTTGGAGCATTAGACTATTTGTGGTATCCAGATTTGCAAACTACTCCTCAAATTACTGTTGATGTACGCAGAACAAGAGATTATATTGTAAGGGTGAACTTAGGACAATGTTATGTCTATGATACGATTTGTGTCGGAACGGTAGAATATGTTTGGGTAGGCGACCAAAAAGACCCTATAACAGGGATTTATACAGGAGAATATGGAGATTTTAAAAACTGGAGTGCGCCTTGTGGACAATCAAGTATTCCAGATTGTAGTCAAGATATTGTAATTCCAGCACTCGTAAATGGTATTCCACCGTTTTCATTTCCTATTATCAAGGCAAATCGTTCGTGTAGAAATATTATTATAGAAAATGGGGCAAGCATTACTATCAATCCAAATCAGCGTTTGGACGTCTGTGGAGATATGGTGCATTCAGGAACTCTTTTTATGCCTACTAATTCTACATTACAGTTTATAGGTTTACAACCACAAACCTATACAAGAACTGCCACAGGAAAAGGTAATTTTGAGAACTTATGGGTCAATAATCAAACACCTTCTCCAAATGTTCCTAGAGTAAAAGTATCTGATGCAGGCACTCAAAATATGGTGGTTAGCAAGACAGGTTCACTTACTTTTATCAGAGGAATACTACAAACAGAAGGAAATAAAGAAGTTGTGATACAAAATCCGAACTCAAATTCAGTAACAGGGTTCGTACTTACCAACAACTCTACTGACCGTTTTGTAGGTGGAAGGTTGCGAAGAGCCATAAATACAATGGGAACATATAATTTTCCTGTTGGTTTGGCAGTTGAAAATCTAGGTGTTGCTACTGTGGTAGCTACTAAAAGAGCAAATATTGTCAATACAACAGCTGCCAACTGGGTAACTCCTACTGCTACAAGTGATAAGTTCTGTCAGTTAAATCCATTACTCAATAATCGTATTATTCACTTGACAGATAATCAATCTTCTGTTCCAGATGCTGTGGCAGCTAGGCATTTACAGTTTCCTGCTGATGTAGCTATTTTGGGTAATAACCCACGTACTTTGGAGGCTTGGGTCTCTATTAATCCTAGCCCTAGCAACGGAGCTATTTTTTATATGGGAACAGATAAGCCTAAACAGTTATTTGCCCTTCGCAAAAATGGAACAACTACTGGTTTTAGAATTGATTTAGGAGGAGGAGTTGTAAAAGATTTTACATACAGTGGACTACTTAGCTCCTCTACCACAACCTATAACTGGCATCACTTTGCTATGACATACAATGGCTCAGAAATCGTTGTTTACATTGATGGAAATGAAGTTCCGACAGCTAATTACAACGTTACAGATTTGAATACCACCATCACATCAGCTACAAATAATAAATTTTATGTGGGCAGGTACAGAAGTGATGCAGGAAACAATTGGTACTTGTCTGGAAAATATGATAATATTCGTATTTGGAATGTAGCTAGAGCGCAAGCCGAAATAGCTTCAAATTACTGTGTACGTTATGAGTGTACGATTCCTCCAGAACTGATAGGAAATTATGACTTAGAAGATGGTTTTGGAATAGCAGACCACAAGCTAAGAAACTGTACAGTCAATCCTTTACAATATGAGCAAGCAAAGGTAGAGTTTCAAAATCCGATTACAGATGGAAAATACATTTTGAGTTATTTCAATCAGTATGGAAGTGTGCCTAACTCTCCAAATGAGCGTCGTTGTCAAGCCAATTTTGGAAGCTGTCCTGTACTTGACCATGGTTTTTGGACACTTTCAGCATATTCAGATTCTACTCTTTCTACAAAAGTAGCAGGCGATGGAAAATATCGTCTTACACTTTTCAATAACGCCTATACCAATGCTGGAGCATGTGGAAGTCCCCAAACAGCTATTATGAAGCGTAATACAAGTGCAGACCCTTGGTCAATCCCTAATTTACCTGCGCTTTGCTATGATAATTCAGTTGTTTCGACGGCTATGGAATGGATGAGTGGATTTTCAGATTTTGGCGTACCAATGACTTTAGACCCTGTAATTCTGCCAGTAGAACTACTTTCTCTCACAGCAAAGCCATTATATAATTCTATTCTGATAGAATGGAAAACAGCTAATGAAATAGATATTGAAGGGTATGAAATTTGGCGTTCGGATGACAACCAAACGTTTGCAAAAGTAGGCTGGGTAGAAGCAAAGAGTGCTAATAGATATATTTTTGAAGATGAAGAAGTAAAAACTAACTTAGTTTATTATTATTATCTGAAACAAATGAGTAATAACGCACAAGATAAAGCTAGTCCAGTAGTGAGTGCCAAAATAGAAGGAGGAGTGGAAGGTGGAATTAAAATCTATCCAAACCCTACTAGCAATGAATTTACGATTGACTTGAACGAAATTTATCTAGCTAACACTATTTATAAAGCTGAAATTTATAATAGTGTGGGAATGCTCTTAAAAACTAAGACCAGTGGTAATTCATCTAAAATAAAAATGTCTTTAGAAGGTTTATCAAAAGGAATGTACTTAGTAAAAGTTATTACGCCTACTCGCACCAAGTTTGTGAAAATAGAAAAAGAATAATGGTTTCAAACTATAAAAAATATCCCTTATCAATTTCTTTTTGGTTAGGGATATTGTTTTATATCAAATCCAAAACAGAATGTGTACTGATTTCTAAATGATAGGCTTTTAAGTTCGCTTTTCTTGCGCCTTCGATATGCTGTGGACTGTCGTCTATGAAAAGTGTTTTTTGAGGATTAAGATTGTTTTCTTTGATAACAAAATCGAAAATCTCTTTGTTGGGTTTGCGCATTCCTACCAAATGAGAAAAATAAGATTTTTCAAAAAGAGGTTCTAAACCGTCCATATTGTGACTTTGAAAAATAATGTTATCAAAAGCCTTTTTATGAATTTCATTGGTATTGCTCAAAAGAAAAATACGTTTTTTTTGCCCTATCTCTTTCAATAACTCAATTCTTTCTTTAGGAATATCTAAAAGCATTGCATTCCAAGCATCAATAATTTCTTGATATTTCACTTCTTTGGAAGAGGATTTTTGCATTGCCTCTACAAATTCTTTCTCTGAAATCTGTCCTGTTTCTAACTGATTGAAAATTTCTGTTTGACTTTGCTTCGAATACGCTTCTGAAAAATCAGTTCCAAAGATTTTTTTGAAGGCTTGCTCTGTTTTTTTATAACTCAAATTGATAATTACACCTCCTAAATCAAAAATAATAGCTTCATAATCGTATAATTTTGGAGTGGATTCAGACATAAGAGAATAAAAATTGGTGGATGTAAAATATAGACACAAAAAAAAGGCTTTAAAAAAACTAATCAAAATTAATTTTCTTAAAACCTTTTTAAAAGTGTGGGCCCAATAGGATTCGAACCTATGACCCCCTGCTTGTAAGGCAGGTGCTCTGAACCAGCTGAGCTATAGGCCCTTTTAATAGTTTTCTCAATTTTGAAATTGTAAAGTAAAAAATGTGGGCCCAATAGGATTCGAACCTATGACCCCCTGCTTGTAAGGCAGGTGCTCTGAACCAGCTGAGCTATAGGCCCATTCTTTAATCTTTACATTGGACAAATTTTGACATTCTTTTTATCATCTCTTTGTCCGAATTGAGAATGCAAAGGTATGCACAAAACTAATATCAGTCAAGTAATTATTTAAAAAAAAGTGTTTATTTTTTCATGTTTTTTGTAAACTGTTCATTATCAATGATTAATGAGTGAAAATAGTTCCTCATCTTTTTTGTTTGACAGTTTTTCTAATTTTTAAAGATCTTTAATTTTAAGAAATACTATTCTTGCTAAATGAATTTAGTAATTTTGAAAATAATTTTATCCAAATTTTAGTCTGTTTCGTTTGTTTATGAAGCTCAATCGCCTTGTATATATCCTAGTATCTTTTTCGTTTGTTGTTTTTTTAGCAGCTTGTGCCAGTCAAAGTATGCCCTCAGGAGGACCAAAAGATATTACTCCCCCTAAGCTCATTTCTACTTACCCAATTGACCAGTCGACTAATTTCAATGGTGATATTATTATTTTGGAGTTTGACGAAGACATAGCCACACAAAGACTGCAAGAAGAGCTACAAATTTCCCCTTTTATTGATGGAACATATAAATCAACAGTAAAGCGAAATCGTCTAACACTAAAATTTGACCAGCCTTTTGCTGAAAATACTACCTATACTTTTTCTTTTGGAAAAGGAGTTGTTGATTTTAATGAAAAAAATGTTCCCAAAAATATCAAACTGGCTTTCAGTACAGGCGATAAAATAGATTCTTTGCTTATTACAGGAACAGTCTCTGATTTGATGGGTGGTAGGAAATTGGAAAATGCAATGGTGGGTTTGTATGCTTTCAATGATGTAGAAGCAGATTCTTTTGATATAACTAATCGTCGCCCTCTTTATTTCTCTCTTACAGACTCAACAGGAAGATATGCTATCGAAAATATAAAAGCAGGAAATTATAAAGTATATGCATTAGCAGAGCCAAAAGATAAAAGAGACTATGTGTACAACAAAAATACAGAAATGATAGGTTTTTATGAAGAGCCTTTACAAATAGGAGCAAGTTATTCTGGAGTTGATTTTGAAGTGCTGAGATACGATATTTTGCCTTTTCGTGTGTCTGGAGCTAGGCAGAGAGGACAGTATTTTGAAATAAAATTCAATAAAACACTAGCTGATTATACGATTGAATATCAAGATGAAGGATTAGACAAAGATTATGACACTTTATTTTATCCCGTTTTGCAAGAAGAATATATCAATTTTTATAATAAAAATATAAACACTGAAGATTCTGTTGTGGCAAAAATGTCGTTTACTGATTCCATAGGAAATACTATCGATACTACTCTGACAGTACAGTTTGGAAAAGTTAGAAAACTTCGTGAAAATGCTTTTACAATGAGAGAAGAGCCACCTTCTGCAACGCCTATTTTACCAAATAAAGAATTAGAACTCAAATTATTTTTCAATAAGCCAGTTGTTCATATTCAATATGACAGTATCGTTACTGGTTTTAAAGGAGACAGTACAGGAACACTAACTACAGCAGCCGATTGGAAATTTAATAAGAATAAAACAGAACTTTCCTTTATAAAAGAAATAGAACTTTCCACAGACAGGGAAAAAGCCTTTCAGTTACAAATACGACCAAATACGTTTGTTTCCGTAGAAAATGATACCTTGAAAGATGCTAAAAACTTAGAGTACACACAAGGGGCAGAATCAAATTATGGTGTTATTAGTGGACAAGTTTTAGGAGCGTATGATAATTTCATCATCGAAGTACTTAATGATAAGGGTAAAGTAGAACAGACTATAAAAAATGAACGCAAATACAGATTTGAAAATCTAACAAAGGGCAACAAAACCATCAGAGTTTTGGTAGATATAAATGCAAATGGAAAATGGGATAATGGCGATTTTGAAAATAGAGTATTGCCTGAACCTGTCATAAACTTAAACAGAGAAATTGAAGTCAAACCCAACTGGGAATTTGAAGATATCAATATAGATTTAGGAAGTTAGATGATGATTAAAATCGAAAAAAATTAACATTTTAAGTGAAAAATTCGTACTTTAATAGGCTAGTTCCTATTCAAAATTGCTTATTTCTGTTATTACGTTACTTTTACCTTATAAATGAAATTATCATTACAAAAATCATATACACTCGAATATGCTTTATTTGGTATAGGTTTTGGTTTTTGCTTTCCTATTTTTGCTCTACTTTTTGATGGTATATTTCTAAAAGAATTGCCCATTAGTTGGAATGGGTTGGTAAGTGTGCATTCTTTAAATCCTTTACATTTCATTATTGATAGTGCGCCCATTTTTTTGGGTATAGCTTTTGGGTTTGCTGGACGCAATTTGGATAAAGTAACTAAAGTTCAGAGAGATATAGAAACTTACAATGAGGAACTTGTTCAACAAAATCAGATTGTAACACAATACTCTCATGAATTAGAAGCCCAAAGTGAAAAGATAAAAGAACAGCGTGTACAGGTCGAACAATTATTTGCTGACATTCAATCAAGTGTTCGTACTGCTGAAAGGTTACAACTTGCTCTTTTGCCAGACCCATCCTTGTTAAAGTCTAATTTTGAAGAAGCCTTTGTTTTTTATAAGGCAAAAGATATTATCAGTGGCGATTTCTATTGGTTTAGAAATATAGAATTAGATACAAAAAAATATAAAGTGATGGTTGTGGCAGATTGTACAGGACATGGCGTTCCAGGAGCTATTATGACTATTGTGGGTTATTTTCTTTTAGAGCGAATTATAGAGAAAGAAAAAGTAGTCTTGCCTCATAACATTTTAGAAGCCTTAGATGAAGGAATTACAGAGGCATTTACCTCCTCACAACATACTGATAGTAGCAAGGCTGTAAAAGTAAGAGAGGGAATGGATGCTTCAATACTTGTTTTTGATGAAGAAAGCAAAAAGGTGCATTATGCAGGAGCAAACCGTCCTTTGTATTATAGAACTCCAAATGATGAACATATCCAAGTGATTAAAGGTAGTCGTGCTGCTCTAGGAGGAGAAAGAAGAAAAAAAACAAAAGTATTTACTATCAATACCTTTGATTATGTAAAAAACACTCATTTTTATCTATTTTCAGATGGTTATACCGACCAGTTTGGAGGAAAGAATGATAAAAAATTTGGTAGTCGTCGTTTTAGACAGCTTCTCAACGAACGCCATTCCATATCTATGTTTCAAATGCAAACAGAAATATATTCGGCATTTGAAAACTGGAAAAAAATAACTCGCCAAACCGATGATGTAGTGGTGGTAGGCATCAGAACCTAAACAGGCACACTGTCTATTGAACTCCTGTTTTACATTTTTTAATAAAAGACTTGCCAAACTTTCTGCGACACTTCCCCCTTTAGCTTCGTCTTTCTACCAGTTGTCTAAGTTTTTGATTACGAGATTCTTAAAAAGAATTTTAAATTAATTTGGTTATTTATCATTATAAATACCTTTTTTGAAGGTTTTAAGAAGATATAAAACTGAATTTGGCTAATCTTTTCGTAACTTGCGCCCCAAATTGAAATAGCTTGAATCTAAAAAATACAAACAAAACAGTTTTTTGTTTGAAATTATAATCTATTAAATACGATTTGAGCATCAGAAGGGAAGTACATTATGAAACCAGAAAAAGTAGAAAATTTTACAGCACTCGTTCCAACTTCTTCTCGTACGAAAGAAGAGGTAAAGGAACTATTAGATAAAAATCGGATACCTTCTCACGTTGCGCTTATTATGGATGGTAATGGAAGATGGGCAAAACAACGAGGTTTTTCTAGAGTTTTTGGACACAAGAATGCTGTAAAAGCTGTCAGAGAAGCGATAGAAGGATGTGTGGAAATGGGAGTAAAATACCTTACACTTTATACATTTTCTACTGAAAACTGGCAACGCCCAGCCGATGAGGTAAATAGCTTGATGCAACTTTTGGTTTCAACATTGCGAAGTGAAGTAAAGGAATTGAGCGAAAAAGGTGTAAAACTAGGAGCGATTGGTGAACTAGCTTCACTTCCTAATAAATGTCAGCTACAACTTGATGAATCTATTGCCAAAACGGCACATAACGACACACTGGTCTTGACACTGGCTCTAAGTTATAGTGGGCGTACAGAAATGAAAACAGCGATTCAAAAAATTGCTCAAAAAGTAGAGCAAGGAGAAATTAAGGCAAGCCAAATAGATGAAGAACTGATAGCCAAACATCTTTACACTACATCTATTCCAGACCCAGAACTTATGATTCGTACAAGTGGTGAGATGCGAATTAGTAACTTCTTGCTTTGGCAGTTAGCCTACTCCGAACTTGCTTTTTTAGACGTGTTGTGGCCTGATTTCAGAAAAGTACATTTGTTTGAGGCTTTTCTTAGTTATCAGAATAGAGAAAGGCGTTTTGGAAAAACAGAAGACCAAATTTAAAACAACGACAACAAGTTTTAATAAGAAAATAAAATATCAATCTTTAGATTAAAAGAAAATATAAAATTGGCAGAATCTATCACTAGGTTTTGCATCATTTAGTTTATGAAAAAGCTACGCTATTCTACTCATTCATTATCCTTGTTTGAATCTATGTATTCTCATAATAAATTTATTCATTCTCTATCAGAAAAAAACATTACGAAAGGTATTGTTTTTTCTTTATTGTTTTTCTCTTTATTCTTCGGAAATGTAATTTCAGTTGTTGCCCAAACTACACCGTTTAAAGGATTAGGCAGTTTTGGAACTTCTTCTAAGAAAGATTTTGATTATGCAAACCCTAAAGAATATACTATTGGAGGAATTAGTGTAGAAGGAGCAAGCTATCTTGACCCAAATGCACTCATTTCACTTACAGGATTACGTATTGGAGACAAAATAATCGTTCCAGGAGAGACTATCGGACTTGCTATTCGTAAACTTTGGAAACAAGGACTTCTAGGAGATGTGAGTATTGAAGTAGATAAAGTAGAGGGAGAAAAAATATTTCTAAAACTTATCTTGACCGAACGACCAAGGTTATCTCGTTTTGATTTTACAGGTATTCCAAAAGGACAACAGAATACGTTGAAAGACAAAGTAACGCTCGTGCGTGGACGTATTGTAAACGATGTTATTATCAAAAATACAGAAGTTGCCATTAAACAACACTACATTCAAAAAGGCTTTAATAATATCAAGGTAAATATCGTTCAGAAAAAAGATACTACACTAGCCAACAGTATTAGATTAGAAATCGATGTAGATAAAGGCAAGAAAGTAAGAATAGAAGATATTGAAATTGAAGGCAACGAGGCGATTGCAGATAAGAAGTTAAAGCGTAAAATGAAAAAAACAAAGGAGTTTGTAGCGTGGAATATATTTCGCTCTTCTAAGTTTATCCCTAAAGAATTTAAAAACGACAAACAATCTCTTATTGCTTACTACAACAAACAAGGTTACCGAGATGCTTATGTTATTTCGGATACAGTCAAGAAAGAAGGAGACAATGTCAAAATTAAATTGACTGTAAACGAAGGAAATAAATATCATTATAGAAATATTACTTGGTCGGGTAACTATATTCATTCAGATACACTTTTGAGTTCAGTTTTAGGTATCAGAAAAGGAGATGTTTACAACCCAGAAGATTTACAGAAACGTATGTCGTATAACCCAACAGGTTTAGATATTACTTCTCTGTATATGGATGATGGATATTTATTCTTCAATATTCAGCCTATTGAGGTAAGAGTAGAAAATGATTCTATTGATATAGAAATGAGAATCTTTGAAGGAGACCAAGCAACTATAAGTAAAGTCATCGTAACAGGAAATACTCGTACAAGAGACCATGTTATTTTAAGAGAAGTTTATACCGTTCCAGGGCAGAAATTTAGCCGTTCAGCATTATTAAGAACACAACAACAACTTTCTCAACTCGGATATTTTGATGCTGAACAAATAGGTATAAATCCTATTCCGAATATGGCAGACGGAACAGTAGATATTCACTATTCAGTAGTAGAAAAACCAAACGACCAAATTGAACTCTCTGGGGGATGGGGAGGTGGAACTATTGGTTTCATCGGAACTCTTGGACTAACATTTAATAATTTCTCTTCTAGTCGTTTGTTAGATTTTAGTTCGTGGTCGCCACTTCCACAAGGCGATGGACAGCAAGTTTCATTGCGTTTTCAAGCAAGTGGGCGTCAGTTCCAGACGTATTCTTTCTCATTTACTGAGCCTTGGTTGGGAGGCAAAAAGCCAAACTCGTTCTCTATTAGTTTACAACACTCAAAGCAAAGCGAGTTCAATTTTAGTAGAGAAATTACAGGTAATTTCCAAGTCTCGGGTATTACACTTGCTTTAGGTCGCCGTTTGAGAGTGCCAGATAACTACTTTACACTTAGCAACTCACTATCTTTCTTGCGTTATAGTTTGAATAATTACACAAGAGCAGGTTTTAGAAATATCATTGATGGTTCTTTCAATAATATTGTTTTCAATACAACACTTTCTCGCTCTAGTGTAGATAGTCCGATTTACCCACGCAATGGTTCTACTATTTCTCTTAGTTTAGGACTCACTCCTCCATACTCTTCGTTCAGAAATATAGATTACCAAACAGCTGAAGATGTTGATATATTTAAGTTTGTAGAATATCACAAATGGATGTTTGACAATACTTGGTACACGCCAATAGCTGGAGACCTTGTCTTTAGTGCAAGAGCACACATGGGATTCATAGGCTCATACAATAAAAATGCTCCGACAAGTCCATTTGAAAGATTTATTTTGGGTGGTGCTGGTCTTGGTTTTGGTAACTTACTTTTAGGTTCTGATATTATTGGTTTGAGAGGTTATGAAGATAATTCTGTTGTTCCAAGTGATTCAAAAAGAGAAGGTGGTGTAGCATACAATAAGTTTGTAATGGAGCTTCGCTATCCTGTTACCCTCAATCAAGCAGCCTCTATTTTTGTTCTTGCGTTTGCAGAAGGTGGGAATAACTGGGGAAGTTTTCAAGACTTCAAACCATTTGATTTGAAACGTTCTGCTGGAGTAGGCGCACGTATTTTTATGCCAGCATTTGGTCTTTTAGGAATAGACTGGGCGTATGGATTTGACCAAATACCAGGCAATCCTGCTGCAAACGGTCCTCAGTTCCACTTTACTATCGGACAAATGCTTAGGTAAATCAGTCGTCAGTAAACAGTTATCAATTACCAATAAAATTCGAAATGGAAGACTTTGTTAGATAAAAGTTTTTCAGAATGATATAAAGAGCTTACTTTATTTTTTTAAATTTGATAACTGTTAAAAACTGATAACTGCTAATTGATAACTGGTAACTGAAAAATTTGGCAATGATTTTGAATTTTATCCCTATATATGATGAAAACCTTTTTTAATACAACTATTCGTTTTGCTGTCTCTGCTCTATTTTTGGTAGGGCTAGTATCTTTAGTAAATCCGAATATAGCTTCTGCTCAGCGTTTTGGTTATATCGATTCTCAAAAAATATTGGAGCGTTTGCCAGAATATTCGCAAGCCAATTCAGAATTAGAAGAAATGACCAAGCAGTGGAAGGCTGAACTAGCCAAAAAACAACAAGAGATTTTGGACAGTCGTACAAAATTAGAAGCTGAAAGAGTACTCTTGACAGAAGAAATGTATGCTGAAAAACAAAAAGAAATTGCTCAAAAAGAAACAGACTTAATTACATACAGAGAAAGTATTTTTGGTGCAAACGGACTTCTTTTTAAGAAAAGGCGTGAACTTATTCGTCCGATTCAAGACAAAATTATGGAAGCTGTACGTATTGTTTCGTTGCAAAAGAAACTGCATTTTATGTTTGACAAAGCTAGTGACTTGCACATGCTTTTCTACGATGAGACATACAACTTTACCGACTTCGTTTTGGAAGAACTAGGTATTCAAGACCCTAATATTTCTATCGATAAAGGATAAACTTAAATATTTAAAATCTCCAACAAATAAAAAAATACCCTTCAAACTCACTTAAAACAAAACTTATTCAAATTATGAGAAAGATAATTTTATCTCTAAGCCTTTTATTTGCTTTTGCATTTTTTATCAATACACAAGCAAATGCTCAAAAAATAGGCTATGTACAAGTAGATTCTGTGGCTAGTATGATGCCAGCTTACAAAGCTGCAACTTCTGAACTAGAAGGATTACAAAAAGTAATTCAGAAAAACTTACAAGGAGAATATCAGAAACTCCAAGCTAGACAAGCAGAGTTGGAAAAAACTGTAACTAATCAAGCACAACAACAAGCTGCACAACAAGAACTTCAAACCATGTATGCTGCAATTCAAGAGCAGGAAAAACAAGCAGAAGAGCGTTTTCAGAAAAAACAAAACGATTTACTTTTTCCTATCTATGAAAAAATCCGTGAAGCCATAAAAGAAGTTGGAAAGGAAGGAAATTATGTTCTGATATTGAATGAATTAGATGGTACAAATACAGCTTATATTCTTTATTCGGCAGAAGGAACAGATATTACAGACTTAGTAATCAAAAAGTTAGGACTTCAATAATAAAAATCAATTCTGACCCTTACAACAATTAAAATTAATTAATTACTTACCTTTGCAGAATTATTTTTGAGTGCAGCTAATTTCAATAGCTCAAAGAAAAACTATAATTCTATATACAAGACAAAACAAACGATGAAAAAGATATTTCTTCTACTCACACTATTTGCATTTGGTTTTGCTGCCAATGCACAAAATGTAAAGATTGGTTATACAAGTGCTTATCTTATTTTGCCTCACGTTCCTGAATATCAAAAAGCGCAAGATTCTCTCAAGAAAACAGAAGCTGCACTTAGTGGTATTTTAGCAGATAAGCAAAAAGATTTTGAAGCAAAATATGCAAAGTTTGAGAAAGACCGTCAAGACCCAAATATTCCTCCTGTTGCACTTCAAACTAAGGCAGCAGAACTTCAAAAACTCCAGCAAGAACTTCAACAAGAGCAAGAACTCTACACTAGAGAGCTTCAAAAAATGCAAACGAGTCTTCAAACGCCTATTTTGAAAAAAGTAAAAACAGCTATCGAAGAAGTAGGAAAAGAAAATGGTTATACATTCATTTTGAGTAGCCAAGACGGAATGGGACAAGACAACTTCCTTTACTCTACTGACCAAATTGATGTAACACTTTTAGTTTTGAACAAATTAGGCGTGAAAATGACAGCAGAAGAATTAGCTGCTGCTAACAAGAAGCTAGAAGACGAGCTAAAAGCTCAAATGGAAGCTGCACAGAAAGCACAGAACTAAAAAATCTTTATTTTTGATTCTTGAAAAACCTTATTCTGAAAAAGAATAAGGTTTTTTGTATTTTTGATGAAAACTAAATGATAAATTTAGACAATTAGAATTAGTATGGCTAAATTACAATATGATTTGAATAAAATAAATCAACTGATGAAAAGGTCTTTTCATTCGTAATTTTTAATTTTTAATTTTTAATTGATTTGAAAATCCCTATAAAAATAATTTTGTTTGTTTTGGCTATCTGTGTAGTTGTGGCAGTTACAGAAGTCTATCAGCGTGGACAGATGGTAAAAAATGTACATATTTTAGTAAAGAATGCAGCCCAAAATCCTCAAGATACTTCTCACTTTCTGACAGATGTAGAGATTTTGAAATTGGTTCGGCAGGATGCCAAAATTGATGTAAACAACCTCAAAATAAAAGAGATAGACACTAAAAAAATTGAAAACTCCATAAAAACTAATAACTTTGTAGATGAGTGTCAGGTAACAATAGATTCGAAAGGAGTCTTACGTATAGAGGTAGAAGAATTAAAGCCTCTTGCACGAATTTTGAACAAAAATACATCTAAAGGTGCTTATATTACCGAAACAGGAAAGTTAATTCCACTTTCTCCTAATTTTACAGCAAGAGTAATGTTGCTCTCAAGTGAAAAAAAGAGTGATACAGAACTTTTAGATACTGCTTTTTGGAAGATGCCAGAGGGAAAAGTATTTATAAATGCACTCAAAGAAATAGACAAACAGCCGTTTTGGAAAGCCCAAATTACGCAGCTAGAGCGAGATACAAAGGGAAATTTGGTAGCTTATCCACAGGTGGGCGAGCAACTCATTGAGCTAGGTACACCAGAAAATATGGAAGACAAACTAGCTCGTTTGAAGACTTTTTATGATAAAGTTGTTCCTCTGAAAGGCTGGGGAAGTTATCAAATGGTAAGTGTTAGATACGACAATCAGATTGTCTGTAAATAAATAGTAAAACATAAAATTAATTGATGAATATGGTAATTTTTTAAAGACACTATATTCATTCCGACATAAAGAAATATGCAAAATCAAAGAATAGTAGCAGGACTAGACATCGGAACAACAAAAATTTGTGTTATCGTAGGCAGAATGAATGAATACGATAAATTGGAAGTTTTGGGAATGGGACAAGCCGTTTCTGAAGGTGTGAAAGAAGGAATAATCAGTAATATCAATAAAACAGTAGCAGCTATAACACAAGCTGTTGAGGAAGCCGAGCGCAATTCGGGCGTAAATCTTCGTATTGTAAATGTAGGAATTGCAGGTAAGCATATCAAAAGTTCGGTACATCACGGAGGGATTACAAGAAATTCTAAAGATGGAGAAATTACACCTTCTGACGTAAATCGCCTAACCAACGATATGTATCGTATCGTAACCGAACCTGGTACAGACATAATTCACGTAATGCCACAACATTATACTGTTGATTATGAACCAAATATAAAAGACCCTGTCGGAATGGCTGGTGTAAAGCTAGAAGCTGATTTTCATATCATTACAGCTCAAACCAATGCGATTCGAAATATTAAAAAATGTGTGCAGCGTGCAGGTTTGGAGATTGATAATCTAATTCTTGAGCCTTTGGCATCTGCACTTTCAGTGCTGAGTGAAGAAGAAAAAGAAGCGGGTGTTGCCATTGTGGATATTGGAGGAGGAACGACTGATTTAGCCATTTTTATTGATGGAATTATTCGTCATACTTCTGTGATTCCTTTTGGTGGAAATATTATCACTTCCGACATAAAGCAAGGCTGTGCTGTGATGCAAAATCAAGCTGAACTTTTGAAAGTAAAATTCGGACGCTGTTTGGCAAAAGATGCTCCAGACAATGAAGTTGTATCAATCCCAGGGCTTCGCAATCGTTCTTCAAAAGAAATTTCTATCAAAAACTTGTCGTATATTATTGAGGCGAGAATGGAAGAAATTGTAGAGCTTGTTTATGGAGAGATTGTGCGTTCGGGCTATAAAAATCGTTTGGCTGGTGGAGTGGTCTTGACGGGTGGAGGTTCTCTTTTGCAATATTTGAAAGAACTTTTTGAATACAAAACAGGCTTAGATGTTCGTATTGGTTATCCGAATGAATATTTAGGAAGAAGTCAATCTGAAAGTGTCAAGAATCCGATGTACGCTACTGGTGTAGGTTTGGTGTTGGCTGGTTTCAGAACTTTAGATGATAGAGATGTTTATCAAAGAGATTACGATAAGGCATTAGACGTAGGTTATGAGATTAATAGCCAAGGACAAGAAGTAAAGAAACAAGCTGCAAAACCAACAGGAGGATTTTTTGCTAATATTTTGAAAAAAACCAAAGAACTCTTGATTGATGATTTTGATGATAAAAGCACCTACTAAATGATGAATTGTTAGTTATTAATGATTAATGAATACAATTCATATTTTTATAATTATGAAGACAGATTTAAAGTGAAATTTAAGTCTGTTTTTTTATCCTCGTTGATGACTGCATTTAAGTCTTTTCCCTGTTCTGTAACACAGAAAACAACAAATATCTGTTCGTACTCTAGCTACTTGTATTTATTAATCACTAATCATTAAAAACTTATAATTAGTTTATGTTACCAGAGATTGAAATAGATTATTTGACCGAAGATGAGGACGAAAGAGAACTTTGTCGTTGTTATTGGCTGCTCAACACAGAAGAACAAGAACTTTTCGATGCCAAAGAAAAATTTCGTTATACACTTTCTGAACTGGCTCTGAATTTTCGTCTAAAGCCTCGTCAGATTCATAATAAGGTTGCTCAGTATAGTCGTGCTTATATCAAAAAGTCAAAATGTGATTTATGTGGTATACCTACTCATTTTCTCAATCGCAGAAATGATTTCTACTCTAACAGAAAAGTGTATGAATATCAGCCGTGGGAAAATCCTGTGCCTTATTTGTGTGAAAGTTGTAAAGGTGCCTTAGAAAAAAGACAAGCTAAAAAAGCAAAGACAAAAAATTCATTACAATTTTCTGGAAAGATAAAATCTATTTTTCCTACCTCTCAACACTTACAGTTTTTTAAGCAGCTTCGTAGAGAGGAACATTTTGTCTATCCTCAAATTGCTATTTCTGTCTTTTTAGAAGAACAAAATTTTGAAGAATTTGAGAATCTTGAAAATGAAATCATTAGTTTTTTAGTCTGTGATGGCAAAGGAAATCCACAGAAAGCCATAGATTTTGTTGTGGTTGGCAAGGCAAAAGAACTCACAGAAGAACAGAAGGAAATATTTTATCAGAAAGAAAGTTTTTTTGAGCAAATTGGATTAGAGTATAAAATTGAGTTTAGTTGATATTTTTTACATTATAAAGTAATATATTGAAAAATACTTAGGGCTAACTAATCTCCTTTATTGGCACTTCAAATTTATCCTTAAAGTATTCTTTTTCATAGATATCATAGAGTTTTACCATGATTTCAATCTTACTGTCCTTTTTTTTACGATTAAATTTTATATTATATGCGTGAGAAGCTAATTTTGGTAATTCATTAAACATTTTCTTGATGCCTTCTATATCTGTCCCTCCATAATACTTGCTAGTTCCTCCCTCATATCTAGAAGCTACAGCTATTTCTTTTAGTAAATTAGATTTTAAACCATATCCAACTGTGTATATTGGAATACTTACTTCTTCAACTTTACGTTTAACTAATTGAAATTTTTCTCCTGTACTATCTCTATTGTCCTCTCCATCAGTCAAACATACTATTACTCTATAACCTATTTTTTCCTTCTCAATAACATTGACGGCTTTATATAGGGTATCCCATATAGCTGTACCCTCATTTACTAATTTTGTATGTTTCTTTAGTCCCCTCTTTATATCTTCAGTCTTGTTAGACCAAATGCCATCTCCTAAAACAAATTGAGAATCAACTTTAAATAAAAGTAATGAAATATACCAATCTATTTTAGATAAACTATTTAAATTAACTGTAAGCTTTTCTATTGCTTCTTCTACATTTTTATACCTATCTACAGGATTATTTGTGTCATCTTCAAAAAACATGGAGCGACTTGAATCTATTACCATTAATACTTTAAGTTTAATTGGCTCATCAGTTGGCTTTACTGATATCACTTCAACTTTTTTACCATCTTCCCAAACTTCAAAATGTGTCTCATTTAGGGTTTGTAAAGGAAAACGATTCCTTTTAGAATCTAAAAGACTTACTTTGCAAACAATTTCATTTTCTGAGATGAACTCTGGCTAAGGATTTTTTTGAATTTCAATCCCTTTTGGTTTATCTATAAAATCTTTATGAGCTTTCTGAACATTTAAAGAATCATCTGCTGCTAACCTTTTGGTTAGCAGTAACATTTCATATCCTATTTCCCAAAAACGAATTTTATTCTCGTCCTTTATTGTTTTTAATTCTAAAAATTTCTGAAAAATATTTTCTTCTAAACTTTCTTCAATTCTTGGGTATAAAAACTCTAGTAACTTGCTTAGTTCTGTGGTTGTTACTTCATTGTGTTTGTCGTAGAAGTTTTTGAGTTCTTGTTTTATTTTAAACTTTATATCAATTATTGCTAAGTCTATTGTATTATTATGATTAATGGCTTTTTTATAGCTATCATAAATGTTTTTATCTATTATTTGCTTACTTTCTAGCTCTATTTCTTGCTCCACTTTTGTCAAAATATACATAGCAGGAAGCCCTACAGATGGCATATTTTTTACAAGTTTAATGAATGCTCTTTTGTTTATTGCTAATAATAATACAGCAAAGAGAACAATATGAAGTACATTGATATTCCCGTTATTGAAAATTACTTGAGTAGCAATCAGTATTCCGATCACTAATACTATCAACCATCTGTATATTTGATAGTTTTTCTTATGTAAATCTATTAATACAGATAGCACAATAACGAACAGAAGACAGCATAATACTATTTCACTTCTGAAATTATCAACTAAAGGCTTAATTTCTATAAAAAACGAATCCACAATCATTAAAAAAGAGCCAATAAGACAAATGAAAATTAGTAGAGAAGGCTCTCGGCTGATAATTCTCTTATAAATTTCGCTTAAGTATTTCATATTTTTAAAAAAATCCTGGCACTATATGATTTTAGTTGCAAAATCGTAAATTAGGGATTAATTTTCAATTT
>NZ_JAHDIG010000024.1:14271-58533 GCF_020630935.1 Bernardetia sp. | reverse complement strand
TGGTCTATTTCTATCCAGATACAGTAGTTACTACCTATGATAGAAGAGTATAAAAGATGAAGAAGCTATGTTTGAAAAAATGTAGCTTTTTTTGTGTAAAAAAGTGTACAGAGGGGGAGTGTACACAAAATAAATTCATCATATTACAGTAGGTGTTTTACCTCTTTTACAACAAAATCTGGAAGTATAGCAGCATAATGTTTAAGAGTTACTGAAATACTGGAGTGAGATAATAACCTAGAAACCACAGGCAGACTTACTTTTTCGAAACAAAGTAAAATTGTTCCAAATGTACGTCTAGCTACATGGGTGGTAAGGTTTTTATCTATTCTACAAAGGTCTGCTATCTCTTTTAGATAAGCATTTCTTTTTCCATTTGATTTTATTGGTAAAACATAGTCATATTTTTCCAAAATCTGTCTAGCTGTAGAGAATAAGGGGACTTCTATACGTTTACCATTTTTGCCTCTTGTAAAGAAAATCCAATCTTGCACATCTCTCTTGATGAGTTTTGTGTGTGGATTTTGATTAAACAAAACAACATCACAATGAGCAAGTCCAGTAGCACATTGAAACAAAAAAACGTCTCTTTCTTCTTCAAGACGCTGAACTAAGTTTTTTTTATTTTGTAGTCGTTGTATTTCTTCTGGTGTAAGAAAAATAATCTCTTCTTTTTTTCTCTTGACTTTAATATCCCTTAAAGTAGAACCTAGATTGTATTTCTGTATTTTTTCTCTATCAAAGGCTATTTCTAAAGCTGTTTTTATTGCAGATACTTTACGTTTTGCAACTAAATCTGAATTAGGTTTGCCCGAAATTGGACTTGATTTGCAATATAGGAAAAAGTCGTATGCGTGATTTTTTTTAAAATCGTTTGCAGAAAGGGTTTTGAGGTTGTTCTTTATCAAAAAGGCTTCAAAATCTCTACATAATACATCATATTTCTCTAATGTATTATCGCTTATTTTTTCCTGTTTCTTGATTTCTAAGTAATCATAAACTATTTGTAAAGCAGTTATAGGAGGTGTTGTTTTCCCTTTGTATGTTTCTTTAACCATGAGAGCTGTTGGTTCTTGACCTAAATTCTCTAAACGGTTAAAACACTCTAAAATATTATTGTGAATTATCGTAAGCCTATCATTATATTGCTTTGCTTGCTTATGATAACGGATTGTAGGGTTATTCCATTGTTTTTGCTCATCAATCACAATTCCAGTAACAATATTTTGCCTCTGTCCTTGTATTGTTATTCTGACCCTAATGGACAGTCTGCCAGAAGATAATTTTTGTGCAAAGAAATTAACGTGCAACTGATTAAATTTTTTAATAACCATTTACTTTATTTTGAATGTTTAACAATTAGTAAATGTCATTCAAAACTTGGAATGGTTGAAGTTCTTAATTAAGATACCTCTTTAAATATGAGATACCTATAAAGATAAAAACCAAGTACCCATATAATGTAAATTATATAAATACTTGGTAAATAAACTTTTGTAAGCTACTTCTAATCTGAAATACACTTATTTATTTCTCGCTATAAGCCAAATTTACTCTAAAATATGACTTTTGTGGTGATGAGTGGGCTCGAACCACCGACACACGGATTTTCAGTCCGACGCTCTACCAACTGAGCTACATCACCATTTTTATTTTTTGATGGCTGATACACCAACTACAACTTTTGGAAAGTTTTAGTTCAAAATCAAAAAAATATTTTGTTTTTGAAGTGTCTTTGTTTCCCTTAGTGCGATGCAAAGGTACGTTCTTTTTTTGAATATGCAAACTCTACTCCATATTTTTTTAATAAAAAGTTAAGATAAAAATTTAATCTGTTGATAATCAGATGAATAATTGTAATATTTTTTTTATCAAAAAAGGCTTTTAGGTAATTTTTACCTAAAAGCCTTTTAATAGTTGCTGTAGGAGAAGGACTCGAACCTTCACGAAGTAGTTAGTCAGATGATTATTTATGAATAGTCATTTGATTTATCCCAAAACCTTCACCCCTGAGACCGAGGGGCGTGGCTGCCAAAAATTTCACCATCCTACATTTTCAGTTAGCAGTTATCAGTTTCCAGTTTTAAATGACTGCATCATTTTTTTACTGTTCGTTTTTTATTGATTACTGCTTTTATTTAATTAGACAAGCAAACTTTTTTTACTTGTTTAGCTGTAGGAGAAGGACTCGAACCTTCACGAAGTAGTTAGTCAGATGATTATTTATGAATAGTCATTTGATTTATCCCAAAACCTTCACCCCTGAGACCGAGGGGCGTGGCTGCCAAAAATTTCACCATCCTACATTTTCAGTTAGCAGTTATCAGTTTCCAGTTTTAAATGACTGCATCATTTTTTTACTGTTCGTTTTTTATTGATTACTACTTTTATTTAATTAGACAAGCAAACTTTTCTGTCTTGCCTTATTCTATCTTATTATTTAGAGAAAATTGCTTTGACAAATTCATAACGTTTTTCCCTTTCTGATGATACAAAGTAAAGGAAAGTATTCTTTTGTTGCAAATTTTTTAATGAAATTAATTAAAGTTTATGTATTTCGTAATTATTGAAATTAATCTTTAAAGATTTCACAATTTTGCTTATAGATTTTAGTCTTTTTTTATCAAATTTTTAATCCTTTCTAAAAAACACAAAATAAAGCCTGTTGTAAGGCTATTTTAAAAGGATTTTAAGTACAGAAACCTTATTTAGGAATTGTTTTTTTTATTTTTGCGTAACTTGAGAAATAATTACGAACTGAAAGACGACAAAGTCAATTACGAATTAAAAATTACGATTTATCAAAGCAGTTACGATAACTGATAGCTTTGCGAAGTCAGTTATGATTTATTATCGATAGTTTGTGATTTATGAAAAAATAATTTATTGGTTTTCATCTCTTATAAATTAGAATTTAAAAACTCATTCATATAAAAATATACACACATGTCTGAAACACCACTAGCACATCTTATCAAGACGAATTGGACACGCCAAGAGATTGCAGAAATTTATAATACACCTATATTAGAATTGATTTATAAAGGAGCAAGTGTTCATCGTAAATTTCATGAAACATCAGAAGTACAGGTTTGTACGCTTTTGTCTGTCAAAACTGGAGGCTGTCCAGAAGATTGTGCGTATTGTCCACAGGCTGCACGTTATCATACTGACGTAGAGGCAAGCCGTCTTTTAAAAAATCAAGAAATTATATCAAAAGCTAAAGAAGCCAAAGAATCTGGTAGTACACGTTTTTGTATGGGGGCAGCTTGGAGAGAAGTACGTAACGGAAGAGAGTTTGACAGAGTTGTTGATGCTGTTAAAGAAATTAACGAAATGGGAATGGAAGTGTGTTGTACGCTTGGAATGCTTACTGAAGAACAAGCCCAAAAACTCAAAGATGCAGGGCTTTATGCTTACAACCACAACTTGGATACGAGCGAAGAATATTACGACAAAATTATCAGTACTAGAGATTATTCTAATCGTTTGGATACGTTAGAAAATGTTCGTAAGAGTGGAATTTCAGTTTGTTCGGGTGGAATTATCGGAATGGGAGAAGCAGAAGAAGACCGTATAGGAATGCTTCATACGCTTGCAACGCTTCCAGAGCATCCAGAATCTGTGCCTGTAAATGCACTTGTGCCTGTTGAGGGAACGCCATTAGAAGAGCAAGAAAAAGTTTCGGTTTGGGAAATGGTCAGAATGATAGCGACAGCAAGAATTATTATGCCTAGAGCAATGGTTCGTTTGTCGGCTGGACGTGTCAGAATGAGTGTAGAAGAGCAAGCTCTTTGCTTTTTGGCAGGTGCAAACTCTATTTTTGCTGGAGACAAACTCCTCACAACGCCAAATCCAGATTATAAATCGGATAAAGAGTTATTCCAAATTCTTCAAATAAAGCCACGTCAGGCATTTAAGAATGAAAATTAATGTAGCTCGTTCTTTAGAATGAATAAAATACATGAAGTAATATGTTTTTAAAAGAAATCTTTGATAATTTGGTAGGAAACTGGTCTTTTGAGAGAAAAATTTATGATAGAAAGACTCAAAATTTAGATACTGCAAGGGGGAATGCTTCTTTTGTAGTTTCAAAAGCAGAGACTAACAAATTATTCTATCAAGAAAAAGGTATTTTACTTTTAGCTAAAAGTTCAAAACAGATAAACTTTCAAAGAAAATATGTTTATTTCTTAGAAAACAATGCTATTCATATTTTCTTAGATGATGGAGTTACTAAAGGAAAGCTATTTCAAACTCTTATTCCATTAGAAAGTGAAAATAGTTTTATTGGTACAGAACACATTTGCAGGTTAGATAGACATAATGGAAAATACTTTTTTAAGGATAAGTCTTCTTTTACTACTGAATATACTATCACAGGAAAAGATTCCAATATAGAGATTCAATCTATTTACTTAAAAGTCTAAATCAAATAGTTTAATGATTTCTTTAAAATCCATTTCTAATCTGTTTAGGAATGGATTTTTTATTGACTTTATACCCTACCTCAATTTTAAAAGTCGTACCTTTGCACTCTCAAAAAAAATGACCTCATCACACAGAGCTACAACTAGATAACTTTCTGAAATATAATCGTACAAGCGCACAGTCGTGTGTTTAAACTATAAATTAAAATGACTTCGATATTCAAAAACTTTACTCAAAATTTTTCTCAAACCTTTACTCAAAATCCTAAAGATGATGTTCTCTCTGGACTTACTGTAGCTTTGGCACTTGTTCCAGAAGCGATTGCTTTTGCCTTTGTAGCTGGACTTGACCCTATTGTTGGTCTGTACGGCGCATTTATGATGGGAATTGTTACAGCAATTTTTGGAGGGCGACCTGGGATGATTTCTGGAGCGACAGGTGCGATGGCTGCTGTTGTTGTGAGTACCCACTTGATTATTGAAGGAAATAAAGTGGGAGAAACCTTAGGAATGGCAAATGACTACTTAGGCCTACAATGGCTTTTTATAACGCTTCTTTTGGTGGGAGTTTTTCAAATTTTGGCTGGAGTGTTCCGTTTGGGTAAGTTTGTGCGTCTGATTCCTCATCCTGTAATGATGGGTTTTGTAAATGGACTTGCGATTGTGATTTTTTTAGCTCAGATAGACTTCTTTAAGGAGAAAATAATGGTTGGTGATGAAGTTCAAAAGGTTTGGTTACACGGAAATGAACTCTACATTATGGTTGCTTTAGTTGCTTTGACGATGGGAATTATGTTTGGACTACCAAAACTGACTAAAAAAATTCCTTCTGCGCTTGTGGCAATTGTGGTAGTAGCTGCCATTACTATTTTTGGAGGATTAGAAGTCAGTACTGTAAAATCTTTTGTAGTAGAGGGAAGTGGAGGAAAATCTACTGGAATTGAAGGTTCTTTACCAACTTTTCAAAATCAGATTTTTACTCTGTTTTATACAATGAAAGACCACTGGACACTTATTGCTTCTACTGCATTTCTTTTGGCTGCCGTAGGTTTGATAGAATCGCTAATGACATTGAATTTGTTAGATGAAATTACAGAAACTAGAGGAAGTGGAAACCGTGAATGTGTAGCACAAGGAACAGCAAATATTTTAAACGGTCTTTTTGGTGGAATGGGAGGCTGTGCAATGATAGGACAATCTATTATTAATGTTGAATCTGGAGGTCGTGGACGTTTGTCTGGGGTTGTAGCTGCTATTGCACTACTTTGTTTTGTACTTTTTGGTGCGCCACTGATTGAGCAAATTCCGATTGCTGCGCTCGTAGGTGTGATGTTTATGGTAGTGATAGGGACATTTGCTTGGAGTAGTTTCCGTATTCTTCATAAAATTCCTCTTTCTGATGCGATTGTTTTGATAACTGTTTCGGCTGTTACGGTGTGGCAAGATTTGGCGATTGCCGTTTTTGTAGGAGTGATTATGTCGGCTTTAGTTTTTGCTTGGGAAAATGCCACTCGTATTCGTGCTAGAAAGCGCATCAAAGAAGATGGGACAAAAGTCTATGAAATTTGGGGGCCTTTATTTTTTGGATCTACACAGGCATTTAGTTCTAAATTTGACCCAAAAACTGACCCAGACAAAGTAGAGATTGACTTTATAGAATCTAAAGTAAGCGACCATTCAGGCATTGAAGCATTGAGAGGTGTAGCCAATCGTTATTTGGATTTAGGAAAGGAAATTAAATTTACACATTTAAGTGAAGAATGTATTACACTTTTATTAAAGGCAAATCCGAAATTTGAGAAAGTTATTGAACGCTCTATTGATGACCCTCGCTATTATGTTGTGAGTGATGTGATGGACGAGGTGGTGAAGTAGAGTAATAGGTTTTAAAAGTTAATTACATAAATATTTTATCAAAAAAGTAAAACAGAATGGGACAAGGAATTGGAATATATGAAATAAGTGAGGATAAATTTGAGCAACTGGCAAAAAATCCTGCAAGTTTCGAAGAATCAATGACAACAGATTCTGCTTTTTTTGAAGGAAACTTTGAGGGAGTTTTATTTATTCTTCAAAAGGTGGTTGACAATCAGTATAAGGAATATATTTCAGAAGTTTTTTATCCGAATGAACACATAGGAGAAAGTATTATAGATTTTTTCGCCTCGTTGGAAGGTGAATATGATGATAGCTTAGATTTTGAAGATAATGCTATTTCATATTTGCCTCCTAAGAGAGTATATTTTCTCAATGAGATACTAAGTGAAGTCAATAAGCAAACTTTTTTATCTCTATATGATGCACAAGAACTAAATGACAATGGTATTTATCCAGAAATGTGGCATAACGAAGAAACAAAGCATAAAGCTTATAATCGACTGCATATTGAAGAAGGGTTTGATTCTTTAAGACAGTTATTTAATAAAGCAGCGAATAATAAAACGTATCTTCTTCACTTTTTGGGCTAGAAATGAAAAAAAGTAGAAGATTATGAGCTAACAATTTATTGGTTATAGTAAAAACTATTCTATGAAAACATACATTTCCATTTTGAGAGGCATCAATGTAGGAGGAAAGCGAAAAATCTTGATGAAAGACTTAAAAGAGATTTATCAAAATTTAGGTTTTCGAAACCCTGTAACCTATATTCAGAGTGGAAATGTTATTTTTGAAACGGATATAGAGGAAAATAAAATCACAAAGAAAATAGAACAAGCTATTTTAGAAAAATATGGTTTTGAAGTTCCAGTAATTATCAGAACAAGAGAAGAGTTATTAAAAATTCAGTCTTCTAATCCTTTTATTCAGGCTGAAAAAGATAAATTAGAGTTGCTTAACCACCTTCATCTTACGTTTTTAGGAGATATTCCAACTACTGAAAATATTGCAAAGGCTGAGGAAATTGAAGAGAAGATAAATGACAAATTTGAAGTTATTGAAAAAGATGTTTTTGTTTTCTGCGAAGGTAAATACCATACTTCTAAACTGACCAATAACTTCTTTGAAAAGAAACTAAAGACAAAAGCTACTACAAGAAATTGGAAAACGATTGAAAAATTAGCAGAACTGATGCAGTAGCCATTTAATTTTAATCTTGATAGAGATATTGTATTTTTGTAAGAATATGTTACTTTTCAAGATTCTGAACGTTATACTTAGAGAAAATAGATAATTATTGATAGCTGTATTTGCAGTAAAAATTATATAGAATATGCTTTTCAAAAAATCAACACGTCTGCCCAAACATAAAAAATTTGACTTCCAACCTCGTTATTACAATCCAAAAAAAGAAGATTTAGATAAGCGCAAACGTTGGGCAGAAGCAGAAGAAAGACTAAAACAATTAGAAGAAGAGGAAGCCAAAGAAGAAGCTGAAGAAATGAGTAGTTACAATCAAGAACATTCTGTTTTGAGGGGGGCGTTTGGAAGAGCAAGCGACAAGCGCAAGACCCTTTTTGGAAATATGTCTATCCTTGTTTTGATTGCTCTCTTAGGAGGAGTAAGCTATATTTTTATCAATTTGGGAAGCAAAGGAAAAGATATGGGATGGGATGTATATGCTATTTTGCTCCTTGTTCCTGTTTATATCTTATTCCGTATTCGTGCTAATTCTAAAGTTAAGAAAGACAAATAAGTTACTAAAAAATGAATAATTAAGTAGTTGAGTAGTACAATTTAGTTTATAAAAACTATTGTCAAGGTCTGTTTTTTTCTTCGAAAAGACCCTTGACAAAGTTAAAATTCAACTTTTTATAAAATTGCACTAGCTTTTGAAAATAACAAAATTATACCAGCTAACTACTTAAAAATTATTCAAAAGTAACTTTGTCGTTGTTGGTAAGGACATAATAGCCGTAAGGCTATCTGTTTTTCTGTAAATGTGTCTTAATATAAACAACGGCTCGTTCCTACGGAACTTAAATTACTCTCTTACACCTATTTCTACCAACGGTTTGCCTCTAAAGAGGCTCACAAATAGCCCTGTAAGGGCATTCCATAGGTAGTTTATAGAAATTGGTATTTTGATAAGCTCCGTAGGAGCGAACCCTACACCAGTTTTTAGACGCAAGACAATAAATACCCTTACTATGGTAAGGACACCAATAACGACACTATTCATTAGAAAATAAATTTTCCTCCCACAACGACTGTAATTCCATTGTTTGGATAGCCAATAAAACGTTCATAGTTTTGTCCGATGAGATTATAACCATTGGCAAAAGCAGAAATACGTTCAGTAAATCTGTAAGAAATTTTCGTGCTTAGGTCATGGATAGGTTTTAAATTTACAGTCTCACCAACACTATTTTGAGTTTGTAATCCGAAAAGCTGTATCATTGAAAGTTCGGTTGTTAGCTTATCAAAAAATATATAGCTAATATTTATACTCGTTTGAATATCTGGACGATGATGTGCTACTTTCAAGTCTGTAAGTGAGTAATTGAAGTAGTTCGCTGAAAGCCGAGCATTAAACTGGCTCTTTTGATAAGCTGCCGAAACACCTGTACGCAATATATTTACATTGTCATAAACAACATTAAATTTCGAAACCTCTGAAAAAGAAGGTGTGAAAAATGGCATATTGTCATACATTGCATAGCCTATTTCTGCATTGGCTTTTACGTTTTTATGAAATTTAGTTTGAAGAGCAAAACTAGCATCTAACTGTGAAAATGTATGGCTAAGAGGCTGAACAGAAGCCAAAAATGGATTTTGAACTGTAAGCATACTCAAAAATTGAGGTTTTACTCCACCACCAATTTCTCCTAAGAGCCAAAATTTGTCTTTTTTGAGTTGATATGAAATGTTTATTGCTGGATAAAAAAAGATATTACTCTCTGTGCTATTTTCTAAAAGTGAATCTGAACTATATGCTACACCTGCCCCTACATTCATTGTGAGATTATCTGAATTAAAATTGTAAGAAGGAGTTAAACTGGCAAGTGTTCGGTTATTTGTAAGTGTATTGTTTTGGAGAGCTATGCTATTTTTCTGCTGTGTTTGGTTAAACTCTGTATCAAATTTTAAGTTTGATTTTTCAGAAAATGAGTACACTACTTCTCCTAAAACAGGAATTTGCCACTCATTCACATCATTAATTGCATCAAAATAATTGAAACCCACTGAAAATTTATATCCTAATTTGCTGCCACTAATTTCTCCCAATTCGTCTTTTTTAGGAAGAGAAATAAGGTTTAACTTTGTTTCTAATCTGTGATAGGTTTGTTGAATATCTTTTTTATTTGGAGTTTCTATATCTGAATTGTAGCCATAATAATGTACTCTCTCTAAATTGTAATTGACAGAAGAAGACAAGATAAATCTTTCTTTTGTGTGTTCAGAGAAAAGCAAAACATTTGTATTTCCATACGCAGAATTTTCTTTATCAACAATGCCATTCATTGAGGAAAGATGATGAGCAAAAACACCAACTTTATTATTCTCATTCAAATTACGGCTATAAAAACCTTCAAAATAAGGTGTGATATAGTTTCCAAACCCAGCCTTTACATAGTTTCCTTTAAGCTCTTTTGGAATGGTTGGAGCAAGTTCGTTTGGAATATCTCTAAAAGTGAGGCGACTAAAGGTTATTGTCTTGCTAAAATCTACCTCTTCGTCTTTTGAAATCTTTAATACAGTAAGTGGAGCAACTTTAGCCTTTGTTTTGACAGGAGGTTTGGCTATCAGTTCAAACTCGTTTACTTTATTTACTTCTACTTTTTCTTGTTCTAATTCAGCTTGATTTTGGGCTAGTGATTTTTGTTCAAAATTTAATAAAAAAAGTATTGTGAGAAATATAGAAAAGCAAATAAAGTGTTTTTTTGTAGCTATTTTTTTCATAGGTAAAATAAAGCTAGTGTGTTTTAGGATAATATTTCATAAAGTTTGTTGTCGAAATACATCGACAACAAACTTGCATTGGTTAGTATATTTTAATCAAGCAAAAGAGCCAATTTATTTGCTTTTACTTGTACTTCTGTTTGCTCAGCAAATTCTTTTCTCAAATCTTGTAAGATAGATTTTGCGCTTTGTGTGTCTCCAATCGTGTGCATAAGTTTTGCAAGTTCATAAAGAGCTTCTGATGCATATTTTGGATTTGCCTGTCTGTCGTTTCCTAATTTGGAAAGTCCTTCAATCGCTTCGTCTATCTGTTCTTGTCCTGCCAAAATTTTATTTTCATATAGTCTGACAAAATCATTGTTTGCCAACGCTTTTTTATTTCTAATAATGGCTAGATAATTATTTGCTGTTGCATAATCGCCTTGTTGAGCATAGGTTTTGGTAAGGTTTTCCCACGCCAACATACGCATATCGTCGTTAGGAGCAATTTTTTCCAAACTTTTATAATGTGTGATGGCACTGTTGTAGTTTCCTCTTCCAAATTCAATATCTCCCATATCTGACAACGCACCTGTTTGCATCTTTCCTCCTACTCGTTGTAGATTCTTTATTGCTTGGTTGTTGTCTCCATAATATTGGTAACTTTTTCCTAAGTAATAATAAATGGGGTCGTAATAAGCTGTTCCTGCAATATCATTTTTGCTTATGATGTCTCTAAATCTTGCAATAGCTCCAGAAAACTCATTTTTCTTATAAAGTTTGAAAGCTATTTCAAAATCTTCTTTCACACCTTCCCCTAGCCCAGAACCAGAAACGGTAACAGCATCTAGGTTGTAACTAGAATTATGACTAGCATAGATATTTCTAAGTTCTTCTATATTTCCTACTGTTATACCAAAATCTGCATAATCTTCCAATGTGTTCAAGGCTAGAGTTGCTTTTTCAGAAGTAGGATAATTACTAATCAAGGCAGTATAATCATTGATAGCATTCTTATTATTTCCCAGTCCGTTCCAAGCATTTCCACGGCTGTACAGAGCTTCTGCTAATTTTTCACTTTGAGGATAACGCTTAATAAAATCATTGAGAAGCAGAATAACCTTTTTACGCTCACTTTTGCTCTCATAGATTTTGGCTTTCATAAGTTGTGAGTATTGTGCATACAAAGAATTAGGCGTTTGCATTACTAAATCAAAACGTTCTATTGCCTTGTTATAATCATTTTGAACAAAATAAATTTGTCCTAAAGAAAAGTTAATGTACTCAACTTCATAATCTCCAAATTGTAGAGCTTTCATAAAATTTATTTCAGCCTCTTGGTTATGACCATTTGAAGCATAAATAGTCGCCAAACGAGTAAGAGCATCTACAGCTTTTTCCTTTACCACCAATTCTCTTGAAGATTTTAAATATTCTTCTAAAAAGGTCAGTGCATCTTGTTTGGCTCGGCTGCTATAACTCGCCTTATTAAAATTGATTACTCCTAATCCATATTTTGAATCAGCATAAAACTGACTTGATACAGGAATCTTTTTATATATATTTTCAGCTTCTCCCACTTTAGTCTCTTGAAGAAGTGCTTCAGCAGTATAAAAATGAATGAAATTTTGAAGAGAATCATTGATAGAAACGGTATTACTAAGTTCACTCATCACACCTCTCATTTCATCATAAGAAGACTGATTGAAAAGTTTTTTTATAGCTTCTAAGGCTAAGTTTACATACATCTTATCTAATTCATTCTTTCTAATATTTTTCTTGTTACTATCTCTAGTTTTGAGGTAGTTCATTGCACTTTGAAAATCCTTCCCAATCGTTAGAGCATTTGTCGTAATCATAATAACCTCTGGCAAGTAATCGCTTTGAGGAAATTTTTCTTCAAATTTTTTGCTCTCTGAAAACAGGAACTCATATTCTTCTGACAAATACAGATTTTTTAATTTAGAAAAATATGCTTTTTCTGCTCCCGATGGGTTATAGGCTGCTAACTCATCATAAACTGTTGCTGCTTTTTTATAATTATTTTTTTTCTCATAAATACCAGCTTTCATCAGCAAAATAGGAGAGTAGTATTCTCCACCAGCAAGTGAAGACATCTCATAATCTAAAAACTCGTCGTACTTTTCAGTTTCATAAAGCGTATTGAGGTATTGATAGGCTGCCGAATCGGAAAGCTGTTTGCTGTTTCTTTTATAACGACCAAACCACTCATAGGCTAAATCAAAATCATTGTTGAGATAAGCACATTGAGCAGCATAATAAAAAAGCTCAACCTCATGCTTTTCTTGTGCAATAGAAGAGAGAAAATTGCTCAATCCATCACAGTCTTTTAAGCCATAGTAAGATTGTGCGATGAGTTTGTTGGAACTTTCTACATATTTTTTATCTGCTTTTGCTTTAGTAAGGTTTTCAATGGCTTTTTCGAAGTTTCCGAGTTCGTAATTAATAAATCCTACATAATAACTTGCTTGTGCATAGTATTCATTGTTTTTCGATTGTAGAGATGAAAAAGTACGAAGCGCTTTGTCTGTTCTTCTAATTTTAAAATAAGAATATGCCAAGCGAAAATTGATTTCCAATTCTTCTTGCTCAGTAGGACGAGATTTTTCTAAGGAAGCATAGTAATAGGCAGCTTTACGATAATTTCCTTCTTCATAGAAAGCATTGGCTAAAGCAAGTGTGAGTCTGTCGGCAAAATACGTATGTTGGTAGGTAGAAATAAATTCGACACTGTTGCGTTCTGAATAAGGCTTTTTTAAATAGAGTTCACACAGACGAATATAGTACGTGGCTTCTAGCGTTTGACTGATTTCTTGTTGAGGGGACAAATCAGAACCAGTAGCATCTAAATAGGAAGAAAAAGTTTTTTGAGCAGCTTCATAATGCTTCTGTTCAAAAAGAGTAAGGGCATTTTGGAAGGTGTTTTCTAGTGGAGTTGCGCCCAAAGTCGTATGATGTTGGGGAAAGGCATACGAAGAAGGGACAAAAAGTACTACTAAAAGATACACAAACATTCCCAATATACCATATAGTTGGTTTTGGAAAGGCATATTTTATTTTATTAAAGAAATAACAGATAGGATATTTTTAAGAAAGCAGCAATCAAAACTACTCTATGTATTGCAAATTCGCTTATTTTCGTAATTTTTGCAAATTTTATTTTTTTATTTGATGTATATATAAAGGCAATTTGTGTATTTTTTGCAGTTTTTCAACTGTTTTTATTTAAAAAAAATATGTATTTATATGGTTGTTTTTTATAACAATTTTTCTTTATAGTAAATCAATTAGAATAAAAATAGTAAAGTTGATTAATCGTATCTTTTTACCACGAATTACGGCAAGCTAGAAGACTGATTTTGAACAAACAAAGCTATTCAAGATAAAAAATAAGACCACTCTTTGTATAATTTATGGACAGGCAATCCCATCACATTGAAATAACTGCCATTTATTCTCTCTACGCCTACCATTCCGAGCCACTCTTGAGCTCCATACGAACCTGCTTTATCAAAAGGCTTATAATGCTGAACATAGTAATCAATTTCTGCTTCACTCAATTCCTTAAAAAAGACCTCTGTAGTGTCTGAAAAGCTATGTAACTTATCTTTACTACAAATACAAACTCCTGTGATTACCAAATGTTTTTTATTAGAAAGTAGTGCTAACATCTGTTTTGCTTCGTCCGTATTTTGAGGTTTTCCAAGTATTTTCTCATCAATAACAACCACCGTATCAGAGGTAATCAGAATTTCATCTTGTTGTAGTTCTTTTTGCTGTGCTTGAGCCTTTTTTTCTGCTAGTTTTTGAGCTACTTCTTCGGTTTTCCAAGAGGGTAAAATATCTTCATTGACTTCTTTGACACGCTGCTCAAAATTTATATCCATAGAAGCTAAAAGCTCTTTTCTACGTGGCGAGCCAGAACCCAAAACGACCTTATAATTTTTTAAAAGTTGAGGTAAAAACATAAATACAAATTTTGATGGAAGAGTTTAGAATATGAAGGGTTATTTAAAAACTATGTAGTTCAAACAGATTGACTTTGACAGGTAAAATGAATTTAACATTTATTGCAACGTATTTCAGTTTTTTCACGAATAGATAATAATCTCAAACAAAATTAAGATAAAAAACTACTCACTATGAAACAAAACTACTTTTTACTTCTACTTTTTACTTTTTTTACATCATTTCTTCAAACTTCTTTTGCTCAAACTACTTCAAAAAACAAACTTTTATCTGAAAGTCGAACTGATAGCAAATTTGCCTTAGTCTATAAATTCAAAACAGATGGAGACGAATTTGGAACATATTCTACTCGTAATATCTTAGATAAAGATTTTACTGAACTTCAAAACCATCTGACTTTAGTAGATTCTATTGATTTGTCTAAAAAGTACAAAGGCGCATACACAAAAGAGTATGAATTAGAACTATCTCAAAAATCAGAATATGGATATTACTTAATAGTTTGGACAGAAGAAGACCTCTTAAAAACCAAACTCGTTACGATTGTCCCTTTATATGTAGTGCTGCAAAAAAATGCTCATCATTCTTGGCTTCTTGTCTATGACTCTTTGGGAAATGAACTTGCTGACTTGAAAGTAAAGGCATTTTTGGAAAATGAAAATACACTTAGAGAGAAAGAAATTGAAATTTCCTACAATAAACAATTTAAACATTATCCACTACCAAATAAAAAAGACGATGCTAGTTTAGAAATACAATATGCTGGCAAAACGTGGTTCCTCTATGCAGAAAGAGAATATAGATACGATTACCGACACCGAAGACCTCCATTTTATAAAAAAGCTATTTATAGTTTTCCTATCAAATACTTTTGGATTGTGCCATATCGTCAAGGTAAAAAAATTGTAGATGTGATACGTTATGGTGAAGCTACTGACCTCCGTTTGGTTCGTTTTTTTGCTAATATTTTCAAAAAGAAAGAAGAAAATAATAGCATTTATTTTCGTGGGTTGAACAGATGGGGATATTTCTTGACTGACAAAATAAAATATCGTCCTTACGACACACTTCGTTTTAAAGGTTATCTGGCAGCTAGAAAAGGAAAACCTATCAAATCAAAAGAAGTAGATGTCTTTATCTCTACTAGCACTACCACACACAAAAAAATAATGACCCTTAAACGCTACCGAAAAGGAGGCTTTGAGGGAGAAATTGTGCTTTCTGATTCGTTAAGTTTAAAATTAGGGCAGTTTGCAGGACTTGTTTTGAAGGATAAAAAAGGAAAAGTTTTGGTAGCTACAAAATTTGAATATCAAGATTATTTTCTACCCAATATCAAAAATTTTGAAATGAAACTTTCAGATGAGAAGCAGTATAGAAATACTCCTTTTTCAGTACGCCTTTCAGCAAAAGATTTTAATAATCTCAATATTTTGGATGGAAAAGTAACCGTTGCTTTGACAAATGCTGACTTTCACACCACCTATGAACCTTCTTTAGAACAATACAAATACAAAAACCTGTGGAAACACGAACAAAAACTTGAACCTTTTGGAGAAACTCTCATCACAATTCCAGATTCTATTTTTCCTGCGGCCGATTTGTCTTACAAACTCAAAGTAACTTTACATAACTCTAACAACGAAACCAAAGAAAAGGAAAAAACTGTTGAATACCATCATTTTACGCAAATTCCTAGCTTAGAAACTCGTTTTGAGGACGGTTTTGTGTATGCTGTTTATAAGGAAGGAAAGGATACTGTTTCAAAAAAAGGAATCGTCGTTCGAAATTATAAAACTAATGCAGATTTTGTGAAAGAAGTGCAACGACAAGATTCTATCACATTTCCATTCAAGCAATGCACTAACCTAACCATTACCAAATTTGATTTTGCTCTCCAAACAAAACTACACGGCGAAGAAATCACGCTTACACAAACGCATAATGTACCCAATAGCTTAGAGGTTATGGGAAATTATAGCCTAGATTCTCTGCTTCTGACTATTCAGAATCCACATAAAGCAGCCGTTCGTTATAGTCTTTTTCAGAAAAATAAACTGATTTTACAAAAAGTAGATTCTAATTCTGTTATCCGAATAGCAATAAAAGACAAAGCGAACAAACCCTACGTTTTGCAAACAGCTTATACTTATGGAGCAGAAGTATATGAGAACCAGAATGCTTTCCTGCGAAACAAAAAACAACTTTTTATTGGTATTGATGCGCCTTTGGTTACTTCGCCTTCCTTCAAAGAAGAAATTACGGTTAGTGTGAAGGATTACAAACATCGTCCAGTAAAAAATGCTGATGTAACCGTTGTTTCTACCAATTCCAAGTTTGAAGAGCATACAAAACCTCTTCTTAATGCACGCTACAAATCAGGTTTCAACTTTAAGAAAAAACGTTTTTGGGAAAAATATATCGACTTGGATACTGATATGAGAAATAATTTGTTTTTGGGAAGTTATAAACATTGGAAAACTCGTTTTGGATTAGATTCTGTAATGTATTACGACTTTTTATTTCCAAAAAAAGAAGGATTTAGATATTCTATTGCGTATGATTCTATTCTCTCAAAAATGAAAAGAGAACTTGCAAGAGTAAATGGAATAGAAGACCAAAACCATAGACTTTTTACAGCGTTTGAAGCAGGACATAACAGAAAGAAAGGAGCTTTACTCTTACATTTTCCTAGCGAAAAAGACGGCATTACGTGGATAAAAATAGATGATAGTTTAGCTTTTTATTCAGCCATAACACCAAATCAAGACTACCATATCGAACTCTCCGAAGGAAAGCATAAGTTAGAAATCCGAACAGAAAACTATATCATTACGATAGATAGCCTTTCCATTCCAAAAAATCATTTAACGGTCTTATCGTATGATTTGGATAACTTGCCTAATTATGTTTCCAAAAAATCAGTAGAAAGAAAATATTCTGATGAGGAAAAAATGATGTTGGGGGCTCACAAAGTTATCCTTCAAACTAATGGAAATTATTATAGCAATAGCAACGCTATACTAGAGCAGAATGGGAAAAAACAAGTTATTTATTCTAAATCTAAAAGAGAAGGAAATGATTATGTATATAAATGGGAATATCCGTTAATACAAAAAGGAAGTTTTGTATTTCGTAAAACGACCAACGACACTACTTTATCTTATCCTCTAAACTTTGAGCCGTTTGTGCGCTATGAATTTGATGAAGAAAAAGGGTTTATTAAAAATCATAATATTCCTGCATCTGACTTTTTCCCTACTTCAAAATATGTTTCTGGAATAGGCACAAAAGAATTTACTAAAGCTAATTATGCTTTTCCATTTATTGGTTATGCTTATTTTGGAAGAAGAAAACACAAGCCTATCATTTACAATTGGAAAACTCCTCAACTGACTTTGAAAAGTGAACGTTGGAAGGAAGTTATTTTTAAAAATACAGATTCTACCAGTACAGAGTTTGAAAAAGAATACCGATTTGAAAACATGATTCCTTTCAAGGGAAAACTTCCATCAGGAATTTATACTGTATTGGTCATTTATAAAGAAGTGGGTTGCGATAAAGTAGAAAATGTAGAAGTCAAAGAAAATCAAGTTATTGAAATTGATATTTCACAAAATGGAATAAACTGTTCAACAAAAGAGAAAAAGCAATATGATGTTTTTGCTCCTTCTAAGCGTAAAGAAAAAGAGTTTGATTATACCAGTTTTAAAATTGATGCCACTACTCAAATGATAACTTATACAGGAACTCTAACCGATGAAAATGGAGAAGCTCTCCCAGGTGGAACTGTAATGGCGAAGGGAACAACTATTGGAACAACTACGGATATAGAAGGAAATTATACGCTCTACGCTCCCGTTGGCTGTACATTGGTATTTAGCTATGTAGGTTACGGCATAGAGGAGAGAGAAGCAACTTCAGCACACATGGAAGTACAAATGAATGAAGGTACAGAGGCTTTAGAGTCTGTTGTAGTTACAGGGTACGCAGCAGAGAAAAAAAGCAGTATGGCTTATTCTGTGAGTGTTGTCAATAGCGCAGACATAACAGCTCTACAAGGGCAGGTAGCAGGTGTTCAAATTCAAAATATAGGAATCCCACTAAATTTTAATTCATTTACCTTAGAAAATCCAGAAATAGATGGAATTGATGCTGCTCCTCAAAAGAAAAAAGCGTTACGAAATTATTTTACAGACAATGCTATCTGGCAACCTACACTCAAAACAGACAAAAATGGAAAGGCAAGTTTCATGACGACTTTTCCAGACAATATCACTTCTTGGAAAACATTTGCCATAGCTTATGGGAAAAAGTGGAAAAATGGGCAAGCACTCACACAAACCAACTCTTTTTTGTCGCTGTCAGCAGAACTTTCCTTGCCTCGTTTTTTGTTGGAAGGCGATTCTGTCAGAGTGATTGGAAAGATAAATTCATACAGCAGTGATTCTGTCAGTACGACGACATTTTTTAGTTTGGATGATAAAAAATTGGAAGGTAGAAGCCAACATGTTTTGTTTTCGTATGTCGATTCGCTTCGTTTTAAGGCAAAAGACTATTCTATTTTCAGTTCTGATAAAAATTCAGATTCTTTGAGCATTTTCAGAGATTCATTAAAAATCAGTTATGCGATGAATGCTAATTTGAAAGCAGGACAAATTTATACGGATGGAGAAGAACGAAAAATTCCTATTTATAGAAAAGGACTACTCAAAAAAAGAGGCTTTTTTGCTATTTTGGAAGGCGACACGACGCTCAACCTATCAGCTTTCAAGGATTCTCTTTCATCTGCAAATCCAGTAAAAGTTACTGTACAGGATAATATTTTAGAAGCGATGGTTTTGGAGTTAGAGAATATTCAAAATTATGCGTATGCCTGTAATGAACAAAAAGCCTCAAAGATAAAAGCCTATATTTTAGAAAAAGAAATCAAGGAAAAACTAGGCAAACCTTTTGAAAAAAACAAGCAAAGAGAACTAGAAAAGCTCATTAAAAAACTTGTAAAGGCACAGTACGACGACGGACTTTGGGGGTGGTGGGAGTCGTCAGCTCCAAATGTTTTGATGACAGCTTATATTTATGGTGTATTGTATGATGCCAAAGAAAAAGGCTTTGACATTCCACTAGAAACACTACAAAAAGCAGAACAAGCGATAGCTAAAGATACGTATGTTCCATATTTGTATCAGAAAGCAAGCCTGTACAGAAGTTTAGCAACTAATAAAAAATTAATTTCTACCTATAAAAAACAGGCAGAAAATATAGCTGATTCTTTAGAATATTATGAAAACAAGCAAAATTTGAAGTCGCTGTATAGTTTATTTTCTATTATCCGTCTTAGACAACTCTATGATTTGCCATATTCTTTAGATATTTTGAAAATGAATAGAAACCAAACTCAATTTGATGGAATATATTGGAAAGAATGGGATTATGGCTGGAGATATTATTCACTTTTTGAAAACAACAATCAGATTACACTCTTAGCCTATCAAATTTTGAGAGACGCTAAAAAAACTAAACCCAAAGAATTTGAAAAACTGGGTATTGATTTGGCAAAAGTTCGTCAGTATTTTTTAGAAGAAAGAAATCAGAATGGTTATTGGAGAAATACACACGAATCGGCAAGCATTCTTTCCACTATTTTACTAGATTTTGAAGAAGAGTATAGTTTAAATAAAAATAAATCTGAAACTCAAAGTGATGATAATGATTTTGAAACTAAATTATTTTGGGGTGGAAAAGAATGGAAAGCTGAAAAATTGGCTTCTTTCTCCAAAAGTGATTTACCAAATGAAATTTCTAAAAAGGGAAGTTTACCTGTTTTTATAAGCCTTTCGCAAGAATATTTTGAAGAAAAACCCAAACAAAAAATAGATGGAAGTTTCCGAATCAAAACCTATTTAGAGCAAGATGGGAGAAGGGAAAAACTAGACTCTGTCTATTTGGAAGCAGGAAAAAAACTTACTCTTACTGTTGAACTAACTGTAACAAAGCAATCTGAATATGTTGCTATCGAAGTGCCAATACCTGCCAGTTGTGTGTATGGAAAAAATCCGTATTCGTTTCGTCAAAATTATTTTTACTATTACCGAGGCATAGAAACGTACAGAGAAGAGTTCAAACACAAAACAGCTATTTTCTGTACTCAAATTCCTGTCGGAACACATACTTTTGAAATTGTCTTAGAACCACGTTATTCTGGTGTCTTTACGCTCAATCCTGCTAGTGTAGAACTTATGTATTTTCCGAATATTGCAGGGAATGAGGGTACTAAGAAAATATTTGTAGAGTAGTTTAAACCTTAACAAAGGTGGAGTAAAACATATTAAGAATTTTAAAAGAGAAGTAACATGAATACTAGTAACTATAAAAATTACCTAGATGATTTTATTGATTTACAACTAGATAAATTATCTGAATTAGAACAAGAAATTTCTTCTTGTGAAAAAGATGATAAAGACTACATCATAGGGCAGATAATGGGATATTATGATTCTTTGACTACTTTAAAATCTCAAGCTGAATTATTTAGTATTGATTTACCTAAGTTGCAAAATCTTGATTTAGAAAAATACTTAATGTTGAAATAATCACCTAATTCTGCTTTAACTGCTGAAAAACGAATAGTTATTTTAAGCCTATAAGATTTTGAAAACCTTATAGGTTTAATCCTCAAATTCAAAACGCAAATAATTTATCTTCAACCCTTGATTTTGCGCTCGTTTTTCATAGCGTGTCAAGATGCCATGATGCTCTGGATAGAGAGGAGAGTTATGTAAATCTCTTGTTAGAAGCAGATTTTTAATTTTGTATTTAGAAAGCTCTTCTAAGGTATAGTCATACAGTCCATCGTCGTCAGTTTTGAGATGAACAGTTCCTCCTTTTTTCAATATTTTTTTATACATATCTAAAAAGCGAGAATTTGTCAGACGGCGTTTTCTATCTCTTTTCTTTGGGCGTGGGTCGGGGTGGATAACCCAAATTTCACTAACTTCATCTTCCTGAAAAAACTCATCTAGTTTTTGTATCTCTGCACGAAGAAAAGCAATATTATGAGAATCGTTTTTCAAGGCTTCCGTGCTTCCTCTCCAAAGTCTGTCACCTTTTACATCTACACCTACGAAATTTTTATTGGGATATACTTTTCCTAGTCCTACGCTATATTCACCATACCCACAAGCAAGTTCCAAAACAATAGGCTGCGAACTTGGAAAATGTATCTTGTTCCAATTTCCTTTTAGCTTTAAATAATTTTCATCTTCAATTTGTAATACATTATAGCGTTCTAGGTTTTCTGCAAAACGCTCCATTTTTTTTCTACCCATCTTTTATGTTGTTTCAAACGTATAACACAAAGTGTTACTTCATTTTTTTATGTATATCAGTCTTCCAGACTGGTCTTAAAACGTATTTTTTAAAATTCTTCTTTTTTCACAGGCTAGAAGCCTGCTATACAGATTTATTTAACTATGATTTTTTTGTAGTTTAGATAATTCAACTACAAAGATATTTTATTCTGTCTTAATTTTCACCAAAAAAAGCCTTTTTATACTATGAATACACCAAATCCAGCAAATAATTCAAATACTCAACATTCAGAGCAAACTATTTGGAGTGGTTCGCCTTCGTGGCTTTTGCATATCAAAAAAATTATCTTTTGGGTAATTTTGGATATAACACTACCTACTCTGATAATTTATTTGTGGACGGCTGGCGTACAAAATCCAAAGTTAGATACCACGTTTTGGGTTCTTTTAATAGCTGCTATGGTTGTTCCTGCTAGTATAATTGCTTTTACCATCTTTGATGCCCGTTTCTTAAAATACACACTTACTACTGAACGTTTAATCATTCAAAAAGGCATATTGACACGCACAACTGATGAAATTGAGCTGTATAGAGTAAAAGATATTCGCTTAGTAGAGCCATTTTTACAACGTTTGGTAGGACTTTCTATCATTGAAATTACTTCTTCTGACCGAACGAATCCTAATCTTTCTATAAAAGGAATAAAAAATGGAAATGAACTTAGAAATCAGCTAAGACATCAAGTAGAGAGACTCAGAACAAATAAAAACGTTAGAGAGGTAGATTTTGAATAAACAAAATTGCTACTAACTCTTAGGATTCTATAAAAAAATAAAATTAGAGAACGACTTTAGAGAGAGTTCGGAAAGTCTTTGTTACTTTTGTGGCTACAAATCATTCTAAACTTGATTCTATGTCAAAATTTCGTTCAAAATATTTAGTAAAGGTTTTATATAGCATTATATTTTTGCCATTTTTTCTCTCTAGTTGTGAAAACTGTACTTTTGTGAGTGATAATGTGCAGTTTGCTGCCGTTTCGTTTTATGCTAATGAAGCCAGTACACAAGCTATAGACACAAGTTTTAATAGAGTGGTGGGTGTTTTTACTCGCACTAACGAACTAATGCCAACAGATTTGTATGACTCAACTACAAAATCAAGGGTCTTTGAATTACCTATTTTTACTCGTGCAGATTCTACCATGTTTGTTTTTTATAAATACAGAACTATAAATGCTGTGCGTGATACGGTTCAAGATACTTTGATAATGAAATACAAAGTAGATGTTGAGGTTTTGCCTCCAGATTGTGGGTATGACGAAGCTATTACAAATTTAGAAATTGTTTATAGTACCTTTACGGATATAGAAGTTTTGAGACCAGAACTCAAAGAAATCAATGATGATAATCCATTACCTCATATCAAAATAATCAGATAGTTTAGTTATCATCGGTAGGGACACCAACCATGGCAGGAGTAAGGTTTTATCCCTGTTCTGTGGCTCACAGAACAGTAAATAAGAATTGATAAAGACAAAAATAAATCAAATGAAAATTAATTATACATCGCTTTTTCAGACTTTTTGTATTGTATGTCTTTTTCTAGGAATGACAAATATTGGAGTTGCACAAACAACTACTCCAACAGATACGACACAGATAGTAGTCAAGAAGAAAAAAGAACCCAAACCTCCTGTAAAATATACGCCTGTTTCTTTGCGTGTGGGTGCCGATGTTTGGTCGCTCTTCAATAATGTTCGTAATTTCAATATTTTACGTTTCAATGGAAATGCAGAGTTTACACTAAATAATGTTTGGTTTGCTGTATTGGAAGGTGGATATGGAGACGCTCTTTCTACACAAGATGTAGGTGTTGCTAATTTCTTTCAATATCAGAATACTGGGTTTTATGGCAGTGTTGGTGTAGAATACAATGTTTTACATCGCCTTTTAGACAGAGAAGCGATAGTTTTGGGAGCAAGATATGGGATTGCTAATTTTTCTCATAAACTATTTTATGATGTCGATGACCGTTATTGGGATTTGGAAGCTGTAGAAAATGACCGTACTCGTTTCTTTAGAAATCTTTCAGAAGACAACCTCACTTTCCATTGGGCAGAAATCAATACAGGAATGAAAGTAAACTTGGCTAGAAAAGGATTTTTATCTCATTTTTATATGAGTTATTTGTTCAGAATCAGAATGCGAGTAAGTCAGCCCAACGACTCACTTTTTAAGCCTACTACCATTGCAGGCTTCGGACAAAATGATAAACCAGTAAATCTTGGTTTTAGCTACTTTTTGAGTTATGAGTTTTAGATGATGAAATGCCGTTATTGGTAAGACACCAGCAACGGCAAGACTGATTATTCAAAGCTACTTGTTCTAAATTCTATTCCGTTGAGGTTATATATTATTTTTCCATTGTCTTTTACTAGTATATTAAGTTTTCCACGCACCATATTTCTACCTTTTTCTACATATTTCTCTTCAATAATAATTTTTCCACTTGTTTTATAAGTCTTCCAGTCCTGTTCATTGATATGCTTGAAGTGGTCAGCTTTTAAATCACCTATAGTTTCAAAAAAATCTACTCTATCTAAAGAAGTATTTTCATCAAAAGTAATTTCGTCAGAATTCTGTAGCCACAAGTCTTTTGAAAGAGATAAGTAAACACGGAATCCATTGTTGGAAAAAAAACGGTGTAACTGTAAGCCATTATCATATTCTGATGCACTATTATTAAAACTAAATAAATTCAATTCAGAAGAAAAATATTCAAGTCCAGTATTTGGAACAGAACAATCTATATTCTTTAAGGACGTTGCTTGCATACTACCAGATATATTCCTAGAAATAGAATTATCATCTGCATAATAGACTGTTCCATCAAAATCAAATTCTACCTCTTCGGTAATAGGCTCATAATGGAAGTTTGAAATGTTGAAGGTTGCTAATGGATTGAAATTAGGTGTTAAAAAAATGTTTATGTAGTTAGAGTTTTTTGATAGAGTAGCATACTCTTCATATCTTGCTTCAATAAGATGACCTGTCTTAGAAATTTGAAACCTAATATGAAATAGCGTTTCGCCATTTTCATTAGCATAAGATGCTCCTACATAAATATTATCACAATTTTCGTTTCCATAAATATCTTCATTTATAGATTTATAATTAGCTCCATTTATATTTATTTCAAATTTATTTTTGAAGGTCGTTTTCTCCTCCTCTTTGCTACAACTTGTGAAAAATAAAAAACTAAGCATTAACAGGCTACAAAGAATTGATGGTTTCATCAGAAAAGAGATTATAGTTTGAGTAACTTATTTGTAGTCAAGATGTAAAAAAAATTGGAAGGGTTGCACCTTCCAATTTTTTATTAGTTTTCTAATCCTAGAATATTATAAAACAATACACTAGAAACTGTAGAGTAGCAATCAACTAATTATCAATTAAAATCAGTATTTCCAACTCTTCACTGTATCAATAAAATGCTTTACTTTTCTAAAGTCTAAATCTGGATATACGCCATGTCCGAGGTTAGCAATGTGCTTGCCTTTTCCAAAAGATGAGAGCATTTTCTTTGTCTCTGCTTCTATGCTTTCATACGAACCGTACAAAACACAAGGGTCTAGGTTGCCTTGCAATACTTTATCTTCTCCAATGAGTTTTCTTGATTCTTCAATCGTCATTGTCCAGTCTAAGCCAACAACATTACAGTTTAGCTTTCCAAAATCTGCTCTAGCTGCGTGCTGGTCTTTTCCAAAAACAATTGTCGGAACTTCATCTATCGCATCCACAATTTGAGAAATATACTTCAAACTAAATTCTTTGTATTGTTCCAATCCCAAAACGCCAGCCCAAGAATCAAAAACTTGAACAATATCTGCTCCTGCTCTGATTTGAGCTTTCAGATATGTAATTGTAGAATCGGTAATTTTTTGGAGTAACTGATGTGCTACTTTTGGATTTTCGTAGAGAAGTCCACGAGGTTTAGAGAATGTTTTTGAGCCTTTTCCCTCAATCATATAACAAAAAAGTGTGAAGGGCGCACCTGCAAAGCCAATCAAAGGAACTCGTCCGTTGAGTTCTTTCTTAGTAATTGAAATAGCTTCTGTAACGTAGTTTAGTTTCTCCTCAATTCCGTCAGTTGTCATTTTTTTGACATCAGCTTCTGTTTTGATAGTTTCTGGAAAGCGAGGACCTACTTTTTCTACCATTTCGTAAGGCAATCCCATCGCTTCTGGAATAACCAAAATATCTGAAAAAATAATGGCAGCATCTACTCCTAATCTATCCACAGGCTGAATCGTAACTTCGGCAGCTAAATGTGGCGTAGTAACCAGTTCGATAAAACCACTTAATTTTCCACGTAGTTCTCTATATTCTGGCAATATTCTTCCTGCTTGGCGCATCGTCCAGACAGGTGCACGCTCGGTTTGTTCTCCTCTAGCTGTTCTTAAAAGTAGGTCGTTTTGTAAAGTTTGCATGTAATAACAGTAAATCCTCAACGACGATTTTAATCTCGTTGACGGTTGATTAAAAGTTATAAACCGTCGTTGAGGCTCAAATGCAGCCATCAACGAGGCTTTTACGTAAAAAAAAACTCTATTCTGTTACAAAAGTAATCAAAATAGAGTTTATACATCAGATTATTTTCTGATTAGTGTTTCTTAATACTCATCTTCATTGAAAAAGAAGTCGTCTTTTGTTGGATAATCTGGCCAAATTTCTTCAATATTTTCATAAGGCTCGCCATCGTCTTCCAAGTCTTGTAAATTTTCTACTACTTCCATAGGCGCACCTGTACGTGTGCCATAATCGATTAGCTCATCTTTTGTCGCTGGCCAAGGGGCATCTTCTAAATAAGAAGCAAGTTCTAGTGTCCAATACATAGGCTTATATTTAATTATGTTGTTGAGATAATTTTAAGTTTTGCATCAGCTTTCTACTCTAAAACTGATTTTCTTAATTAAGGCTGCAAAGGTAATAAGTTATTCAGACTAAACAAGTTAGTTTGCTTCATTTTTGTAGAAATTGTCTCTGATTTTTGATTTACCAAAACGACAACCTAATTATTGTAAAAGTGTAACGTAGCACTTCATTTTTTTGTTTTACTTTCAAAATCAGTTTTACAAATTTTTTTCAAATATTTTTAATAAGATTTATACTAGCCTGTCCAATGCCTAGATTGTTTAGAGTACTGGACATGAGATAAAAAGTTGTTGGTGTTGCTACACTAAAATACCAACGAACGGCACTTTTCCCTGTTCTGTGACGCACAGAAGAGTAAATAGCTATTAATGTCCAGTACTCTACTAGATTTTATTTCTGTATATAAATCAAAATTGAAACAAATGTAGCCTGTTTTTTGCTATTTTTTTAATTTAATATGAAATTTTTTGATAGAATAGTGCAACTTTTTTAAGTTGTTATTAATCTTATTTTATTTGTAAATCTTTGTAAACAAGTGATTTAGTGTGTTTTTAATAAATTCTGAATCAGAATAAAATATTTATTTGTCAGAAGTTGTTTTTTTGAAACCTAAGTAGTATTTTTAGAGTATAAATATTTAAAGGCTTTCATTTAGTTATTTTCGGAGAGGGGGCTTTCTGACAAAACTAAAATTTTACCGTTGCACTATCGGAATGATGTGCAACGGCTTTTTTATGCGCTTTATTTTCTGTTTTTATAAACTTTTAGCCTTTCTTTTGTCTGTCTATTTTTGTTCTTTGGTGTTTTGAGTTGTAATTTTGCAAAAAATTATTTTATGTACATTCTAACAGAATGTTCTACATATTCTACATTATGGATTTACTCAAAAAACATTGGTGGAAAGTTGCTTGTGTTATTATTCTCTTTTATACAATTATTGGAGGGCTTTTAATTCAAGTGCCAAGGCTCAATATTCTCAACGAAACTATTCGAAATCTTTTCTTTCACGTTCCAATGTGGTTTGGAATGGTCTTGATGCTGCTTGCTTCTGTGATTTATTCAATTATGTATCTCAAAACGTCTAATCCAAAACATGACGATTGGGCTGTAGAGCTTGCTAATTCTGGAATTGCCTTTGGTGTTTTGGGAATCTTGACAGGAATGTGGTGGGCAAGATTTACGTGGGGACAGTTTTGGAGTGGCGACCCCAAACAAAATGCTTCTGCTATTGCTCTTCTCATTTATTTTGGCTATTTGCTCTTACGCAGCGCACTGCCAGACGATGAAAAACGAGGCAGAATAAGCGCAGTCTTCAATATTTTTGCTTTTGCTACTTATATTCCACTCATTTATATTTTGCCAAGATTAGTAAACTCATTGCACCCAGGGGCAGAGGGAAATCCAGCTTTTAGTGCGTATGACTATGATAATGATTTGAAAAAAGTATTCTACATTGCCATCATTGGCTGGACACTTTTAGGAGTTTGGGTGGCACAGCTTCGTGTCAGAATGCGAAGAATAGAATACAAAACTCTTTTTGGTTAAACTTGTAAGATAGGCTTCCAGCCTGTTTATAAATAAATAATCTTTTACACAGACTAGAAGTCTGAGTTACATCAATCACTATGAAAAATATATATTTCCTTCTACTTCTTTTCTCTTTTGCTTTTTCACCTTTAGCTGTAATGGCACAAACTGAAAATACAGAACAAACAAAAAATGGAAAAATTCCTGTTACGCAGCGAGATTATGAAAATACAGAAGTTGAAATGGCTGATACATTCAGAGCAGATGGGAAAATCTATGTTGTGGTAGCTGTTTTGACAACTATTTTTGCTGGAATCGTTGTTTTTTTAGTAGCAACAGAACGCAAAGTAAAAAAATTGGAAGACTTAGTTTTTGCAGATAAAGGCAAAACACATAAAGTGCTTTAACAAAAAAATAAAACAACTCTCTTATACTGTTCATCGTTAAAAGAGGCTATAAGATAAGAGCTTGTTTAAAATTATTTCTTTGAGCTACAAATGGTAAATTTTAGTCTGTATCTACGTTATTTTTCGTCAAATAGCTCGCTATTCTTCTCAAAAAATGCCTTGATAAGTCAAAAAGTTTCTCATTTTTGCTAGTAAAACAAAAAATTAAACAAACTCTAAACTAATAATCAGTTAGCTTCGCTTATTTTCTAATCCGTAATTGATTCAACTATGAAACTTTCACATATCATTGTTCTTATTATTATTGCTGTGGGTATCGGAATTTTTGTCAGTTCTAGTGAAAATGCCAGTCAGTACGTAGATTTTGATACAGCTCTTTCTCTTGCTAAAGATGGTAATGATAACAAAATTCATGTTGTAGGCGAACTTCCTAGAGATGCAAGTGGTGAAGTAATGGGAATTGAATACAATCCTGTTGCAGATGCTAATTTTATGGCTTTTCAACTTGTAGATGAAAAAGGTAAAAAGCAGCGTGTTATTACCAGTACACCTCCACCTTCAATGACAGATTTCAAACGTTCTGAAAAAGTGGTTGTGATTGGAAAATATGAGAATGAGCAATTTGTGGTAAGTGATATTCTTTTGAAATGTCCGTCTAAGTATGAGGAAAATACAGTAGCCGTAAAATAAATCAAGAATCCCTAAGACTTTTATCAAATCTTAGGGATTAATTTTTTATAAATACTAGAAATAGTTTTCTATCTAAATAACATCACGCTTGTTTTTTACAAGGTCATACATAAGCTCTCTTGCTCTGTGAAGCTGTGCTTTTACTGTTCCCAAAGGAGCATCTAACTCTGTTGCAATTTCATCATACGAAAGCTCATCGAAGTAGCGAAGCTCTACCAATTTTTTATACTTTGGTGGGAGTTGGTCAACAAAATCTCTAATAATTTCTATTTTTTGTGTTCGGATAGCTTCTTCTTGTGGTGTAAGATTTTTATCTGGAACATCCATCTGAATCTGCTCGCCCGAATCGTTTTTGTACGGCGTATGAAGACTAAGGGTTTCTAATTTTTTCTTACGAATAAAATCAATACAGTTATTGGTTGCAATACGGAAAAGCCATGTACTGAAAGTATATTCTTTTTTAAATTTTTTGAGACTTTTAAAGGCTTTTGTAAAGGCTTCAACGGTCAAATCTTCTGCATCGTCCGTATTTTTTACCATCTTGAGAAGCATAAAATACACCGAATTTTTATAACGATTCATCAGTTCAGCATACGCCTGTTGGTCGCCTTTTACTGCCAAATCTATCAAATCAAAGTCTTTGAGTGCTTTATCTGAAAATTCTTTATTGTCAGCATTTGCCAAAGGTTTTTTGTTTTCTTCTGAATTTTCGGAGGTGTTTTTATTATCTTTCATCAATAGAGGTATAAATAAATGCTTTTGTATGATTGGTAACTACTCGTATTGTTATCTATTTTTACTTAGCTATTTTCAATCCATAAACAAGAAGTAGGTAAGAAAAGGTCATTTTGACACGTTTTTTATGATTTTTCTAATTCAAAATCATTTCCACTTTTTAGGAGGAAAAAAAGTTGCTCCCATTCCCACCACGAAATAATAAAAAATAAATACGATTTCAAAACCAAAAAAACGAGTAAAAAAGTCTTTGAGAAAACCTTTCCAAAACTTTTCTTTTATAAAACGGACTAAAACGGAATTATCTTGAATTTGGTTACAAAATATACGCAAAATACTGAAAAAAAACAACTGGCGAAGCAGTTCAAAGCCTAAAACTTCATAAAACCCTTGTATCAAAAATCCAAAAATGGCAGCATACCAAGAAATAATACTCAATGGATAAATGCTAGAAATAACTTTTTGTCGAAATGAATATTGTACACCGACAGCCAAATGTCTGCGTTTTTGTTTTATCCATTCTTGAAAAGTTTGAGGAGCTTGACTTTTAGTTTGTCCTTCTAAACATATATTTACATTTTTATAAAAACGTTTTTCTGAAAAAATTAAATCATCATCGCCTCCAGTTTTTGAAGATATTTTTTTAAATATTGTCGTTGGTGGGGATACTAACAACGGCTTTGTTATTTTTTCATTTTGACTGAAAAAAAGATTTTTCTTATATGCTAGGTTTCTCCCCACGCCCATATATGCCATTCCGATATTGGCAAAGGAAATATATTGAAGTGCTGTAATGAGTGTTTCGTTTTGGATAAACCAGTTTAAAAAAGGATTCTTACTTTTTTCATACAATGAAATTCCAACGACTGTATTTGTATTTTCATCAAAAGAATCAGCCATTTTTTCTATCCAAAATTTGTTTTTTGGTAAGCAGTCAGCGTCAGTAAGCAGTATGATTTCATTTTGAGCAGTTTCTATTCCTTTTTGGAGAGCATATTTTTTTCCGTTCCAGTTTTGAGGTTTGTCTTTTATAGAAATAACAGCGAAATTTTTAGTAGGATTTTCTACTTCAAATTTTTTTAAAATCTTTAATGAATTATCTTCCGAACGGTCGTTTACTACAATCAATTCAAAATTTTGATAACTCTGTTGAAAAATAGAAGTAAGTATTTTTTCTAAATTATGAGCCTCATTTCTAGCAGCAATTACAACAGAGACAGATTTTTGAGAAGGTAACTTTGATTTTTTTTTGTAAAAAAACAGTTTTAATATCACTACAAAAAAAGTAATTTGTAATACTAAACTGACTTCTAGAAAAATAAAGTAAATCTGATACAAGTAAATTTTTAATTTTTAATTTTTACTTTCTTAAAATACGACCAACTAGTTTCATTGGGTTGTGTGTATTCTGTCGGTGCGTGCTGAAAAATAGGCTGTTTTTCTAAAACGTAGCCTTTCACATCTTGTGGCAAGCCTTCAAAGCCTTCTAAAATTTTATACCCTCTACACTGATAGACTAGGTTTCCGTCTCTATCGCCCATTTCCATAAATGGCAGCCACTGTCCTATACGTGTCCAAGAAATTGTAGCTGGAATGTCGGTAAGCATTGGATTTTCTACGTCGTCTTTTCGAACGAAAAATTGGAAAAGCTCTGCACCTTGATACAAATCGCTTTGAACATTGTTTGGAAACTCTTTGCGAGTAATGAGTGATGGGTAAGCCAAGAAAATATCTGCATAAAAACAAACCATATCTTCTCCTAAGTTGCTATAAGGAATTCCATAAACATAGCTTTCTTCTGGATTTTTTTCGTTTATATAATAAGGAAAACGTTGGTTTACTGGATTGTTCCACACGTGGATTACAGTTATAGAATCTGCATTTTTATCTAAAAATGGATTCTTCATTTTTTCTAAAATTTCTCCAGTTTTTGGGTCGGTATATAGAGCGACTTCTCTTGTCAGAAGCTGCCTAGAAGAATCGGTCTTTATCCATCTGGACATACTGAACCCTTTCATTCCCATTAATTTTTTACTTTTTTCTCCATTAATGAATGAATAAATGTTTCCTTCCCAGTAATAGGTACTTTCCTTAGCTTGATTGGAACTGTCTAAACCTTCTACAGAACTCCGAATACGCATAAAAGCATCAAAGTTTTGTTTGTCATCTTCTAAATTGACACTTTGTTGAGCTTGTTCTTCTATATTTATATCACTCTCTAGTTTGTCTTTAAGGTCGTCGTGTATTCTATCAGAATTGCTATTTTTACTTATTTGATTATTTTTTGTTTGACAGCTAAAAGAAATAAAGCAAAGCAATATTATTAGTGTTCTAACGGATGAGAAAGAGAATATTTTTATTGACATAGCTAAGTTTCTTTAGAAAATAGTTTCTTGAATAGAATTTCGAAAATGAATTTGTGTAAAGCTAAAAAAGTTTGCTGTTTTTTAATAGGAAAAAAGAGCAGCAAAAAAACTATTTCTTGGTGCCAATCAAATATAAGATACTTCCTGGACCTGATTTTATTCGGTCTATTTTCCAATCAAAACTCTCTTTGTTATTCAATTCTTCTACAAGCTGAGTCATTTCTTTCACAGAATATGTACGTAGTGAAGAAACTACACCATCCCATAACACAAATAATGGAACAATAGGAATAAAATAGGTGAAAATAATTCTTCCAATACTAAAATGTCTTATAAATGGGGTAACTAATAAAACCGTAATCGGAGAAAAAAGCATCGCTAATATGCTCGGAATAGTTCTTTCTTGAGCTTCAAATATTGCAATTGATTGCTCTGCATCTACAGCATTTTGTAATATTTGCTTCGCTTCAATAGGTTTAAAATGATGAAATGATAAGAATTGTGTTCGAACTCCTTTCAAATCTTGAGGAACATTTTTTGCATCTACTGAGGTAGGTATATAATCAAAATTTTTAGCGACACTTTTTGTGTGTTCGAAAGCTGTGATATTTGGATAATAGTCTGTTAAAATAATTTTCAAATGAGGGTTATTTTTCTTTAAAGCCTCATTTAACCAAATTAATCCTCCTCCTCCTCCTGAGCCAAGGTCAATAATCTGATTGGTTTGATTTTTTGAAATTAGATTTTCAATAAGAGGAATTATGGGTTTATACATTTTAGTTTTATTCGATAAAAACTGTAAAAAATCTGTTCCATAATTTCTCAAAAAAGTAGGAAACCATTTTTGGTCTTCAAACTCAAATAAATGTATTCTAGCCATGATATAATATTTTTATAGTTAAAAGACAATGGTTTACCGAATTTAATAAAATCGAATGAAAGAGTAAAAATTATAGAAGTCAATTTCTATTGTTCTATTGATATTATGCTATACCATTGCATTTGAAACTAAACAAGAGAAATATATCTGTTTTTTAGAGTACTGGACATGAGATAAAAAGTTGTTGGTGTCGCTACGCTTAAACACCAACAACGGTATTTTTTCCCTGTTCTGTGGCTCACAGAACAGCAAATACCTATTGATGTCCAGTACTCTATCTGTTTTTTTAGTGCAAAGTCAAAAACTGAAAAATTACCTTCCAAGAAAATAAGTTTCTATAAAACTAAACAAAATGGTTATTTTTAGATTCTAAACTTGAAATTTTTATCAATAAAAAAGCAATATGGAAATTATTGGAAGAGTAGAAGAAGTAGGACTAACCGATTTGGGAGTGCCTTCAATAGATGCAAAAACAGATACAGGTGCATATACTTCTTCATTGCATTGTCATAATATAAGAATAGAAGAAGAAGACGGAAAACAGTTGTTGTGCTTTTCCATCTTAGACCCCACACACGAAAGTTACCAAGACAAAGAATATCGCTTAGAGGAATTTTCACAGAAAAAAGTACGTAGCTCAAACGGAATTACACAAACTCGTTATAAAATACGCACCCCTATACGTATTGGTAGAAGTGATTATAAAACTGACTTTACTCTAACTAATCGTGGAAATATGCGTTATCCTATTTTACTTGGTAGAAAACTTTTGAGTGGACGTTTCTTAGTAGATTGCGCTCATAAATATTTATTGCCTCTACCAAAGATGAAAAAATAAAAATATATATAATGAAAATAGCAGTTCTCTCTACAAATAAGAATTTATATTCTACAAAAAGACTTGTAGAAGCCATTGAGCAAAAAGGACACGAAGCCTTTGTTATCAATCATACGAAATGCCATTTTCGAATGGAAGAGGGAAGTCCTCAAATTTTTCATAGAAAGAAATTGCTTTCTCATTTTGATGCTATCATTCCTAGAATTGGGGCATCTGTTACGTATCTTGGAACGGCTGTGGTACGTCAATTTGAAATGCAGGGCACATTTAGTGTAAATAGTTCTCAAAGTATTTTACAGTCTAGAGACAAACTTCGTAGTCTTCAATTGCTTTCAAAAACAGATGTAGGCATACCTAAAACAGTATTTGCAAAATATCCAAAAAATGCAGAAGTGGATATGCTTCTCAATGAAGTAGGAGGAACGCCAGTCGTTATAAAGGTTTTACAAGGAACTCAAGGATTAGGAGTAGTATTAGCAGATACAGAACAGTCGGCTAAATCAACTATTGAAGCCTTTTCTGGATTGAAGGAAAATATTCTGATTCAAGAATTTATCAAAGAAGCTGGAGGGGCAGATGTGCGTGCCTTTGTTGTGGCTGGAAAAGTAGTAGGTTCTATGAAAAGACAAGGGAAAGAGGGAGAATTTCGTTCGAATCTTCATAGAGGAGGTAAAAGTGAAGTTATAGAGCTTTCAGAAGTAGAAAAACAAACAGCTATAAAAGCTGCCAAAGCAATGGATTTGTCTATGGCTGGTGTAGATATTCTGCTATCTTCTCGTGGTCCTTTGATATTGGAAGTAAATTCTTCCCCTGGTTTGGAGGGTATCGAAACGGCAACCAAAGTAGATATTGCTTCAAAAATAGTAGAACACATAGAACAGAGTATGGCTGCAAGAAAGAACCAATTTACTCCTTTACAAGATGAGGAAGAGTAATTAAGTAATACATATCTTTTTAGAAAAGAAATTAAAAACAATACTTATAAATTATGTTTGTTTACTTTCTATTCGTAATCTGTTTTTTTTACCAAGGTATGCAGAGATAAATGGTGGATTTATATGAGAAAAATCATGAATAAAGTCTCTATTAAAAAGTTTTTCAGAATTATTTAAAAATGTAGTGACTTCGTCTGTATTTTCTATATTCACAGATATAGTCTCAATATCAAAAGCATATTTTTTCTTGTCAATTTTTTCATTTAAGAGAACTTCTATTTCTTTTTTTCTATGTATTAATGTTTCAAAAAGGTTTATTTTTCCAAAATCCTCATAGATAAGATTTAAAATATCAACCTTTAAAGTTCCTTGTAGTGGAAAGCCTTTTGCAACTCTATCAACGACACTAGTAATATTAGTTCTAGAAGTACATTCAATATATACACATAGACTTTGTTCCTCATTTTTTTCAAAAATAGAATTTACTATATACGTCTGTTCATAGTTATGGCGAAAAACAAACACATCATCTTCGTCATATTTGAAGAATGGATTTTTATTGTATAAATACTCTCTTTTTTTCTTACTTCTCTCGTATTTTATTCTCTCTCCTATAAGTAACACATATAATAAGGTTAAATCTTCAGAGCCATAGTACCAATTTTCTATTTCTGTAATTTTAACTATAACACCTAATTTATAAAGATACATGAAGTCAGAAACTATCTGTTTTATTTTAGCTTTATGTTTAGGGTATGAAAAAAGATAAACAGGAGAAATCCATACTCTTGAAAAAATACTTTTTAAAAATAGTTGAAATTCCGTTTTACGGTTAAAAATAATAAATATAATGCTTGTGATAACAAGTAGAGTGAAAATAATAGAACTAATTATAACAAGAAAAATTAGCATGAAAATGGACTTTGTGTTTGGACTAGGTTTGAATAAACTTACGTGAATCACTGTAACTAAGGTTTGCCAATAATTCTAAAATAGTACAGAATATTTCATAAAAAAAGCAACTCCAAAAAATGAAGTTGCTTTTTAACTAAGAACTATATTTCTATTTGATTAGATAATTACACAGTTTCCACTACGAACATCAGACATTACACTTTTGTATTTTGCCTGTTTTACCTGTCCGTTCTGATAACGCACTGTAACTACATCGTTTCTTCCCGGTTCTTTGGCTACCGTTCTAGGAGCAGTTGGAGCAACATTTTGCTGTGTTCCATGTGCTTTTTCATTATCGCTAGTTGTATCTACGTCTTCTGTACGGTTAGCTGCCATTTGCTTTCTTGCTTCTTGCTCTTGGCGTTGTCTCATTTCTAACTGTCTGCGTTGAGCATTTTGTAGAGCCTGTAATTCTTCTGGGTCTGGTTCGTGAAGTTTAGCACGAGAAAGGAAAGAAGTAATCTCTTGATTAATCTCATCTAAAAGAGAACGGAAAAGCTTAAAAGCCTCCATTTTATAGATAACCAATGGGTCTTTTTGTTCGAAACGAGCCATCTGAACTTGCTGTCTCAAATCGTCCATATTTCTCAAATGCTCTTTCCAAAGATTATCAATGATAGAAAGTACCATTGTCTGTTCCAATGTAGCCACTAAATTTGCACCTTTTTTCTCAATAGTCTCTTGAATATTGACTGGCATCTGAACCATTCTACGTTGGTCGGTAATCGGAATGATTATCTCTCTTGCATTTGGCTGTCCTTGATGTATATTTTCTAAAATAGGAATTACTTTTTCAGCAATATCTTTGTTTTTCTGACGATATGCTGTGTAAGCCTCTTCATACAAACGGTCTGCAATAGTAGTATCATTGAGCGATGAAAATTCAGATTTTGTAATCTGTGTCTGAACCCCCAACAATGAGAATACTTCCAAATGGAATGTTTCGTAATCTCCTTTATAAATTTTTACTAATTGGTCTGCTACTTTTGCAAAGATGAGCATAATATCAAGCTCTAAACGCTCTCCAAAAAGTGCATTACGACGACGCTTATAGATAACCTCTCTTTGTTGGTTCATCACGTCATCATATTCCAATAGGTTTTTACGAGAACCAAAGTGATTTTCTTCTACCTTGCGCTGTGCATTTTCGATAGATTTCGTAATCATAGAGTGCTGAATTACTTCGCCTTCCTCTAAGCCTAATCTATCCATAATTTTGGCGATACGGTCAGAACCAAACATACGCATTAGTTGGTCTTCCAAAGAAACAAAGAACTGTGAAATACCCACATCTCCTTGACGACCTGCACGACCACGTAACTGTCTATCTACTCGGCGAGAATCGTGGCGTTCTGTTCCGATAATTGCCAATCCTCCAGCTTTTCTTGATTCTGGAGATAGTTTAATATCTGTTCCACGTCCTGCCATGTTGGTTGCAATCGTAACGTGTCCAGATTCTCCTGCTTTGGCTACAATTTCTGCTTCCTTTTGATGCTGCTTGGCATTCAAAACTTCATGTGGAATCTTACGCATTTGGAGCATACGGCTCAAAATCTCTGAATTTTCTACCGAAGTTGTACCTACAAGCACTGGTCTTCCTGCCTTTACAGAATCTTGAATTTCATCAGCTACAGCGTTGTATTTTTCACGTACCGAACGGAAAATCTTATCCTGACGGTCGTCTCTCTGAATCGGACGGTTTGTAGGAATAATAACAACATCTAGCTTGTAGATTTCCCAAAACTCTGTTGCTTCTGTTTCTGCCGTACCTGTCATACCAGAAAGACGGTAATACATACGGAAGTAGTTTTGAAGTGTAACAGTTGCATAGGTTTGAGTTGGGTCTTCAATCTCAACACTTTCTTTGGCTTCTAAGGCTTGGTGTAGTCCATCAGAGTAACGACGACCGTCCATAATACGACCTGTCTTCTCATCTACAATCTTTACCTTGTTGTCCATCACTACATAATCTACATCAATTTCAAAAAGCGTGTAGGCTTTTAAAAGCTGTGTTACGGTATGGATACGAGATGTTTTGTTGGTATAGTCTGTAAGAAGTTTCTCTTTGGCTTCTAATTTTTGTTTGTCTTCCAAGTCTTTTGCATTGTCTATGCGTGCAATTTGTGTTGCTACATCTGGAAGTACAAAGAAACGTGGGTCTTCGCCGTCTTTTGTGATAGCTTGTGTTCCTTTTTCTGTGAGTTGAACTTTGTTTTGCTTTTTCTCTACAAAGAAATACAAAGGTTCATCTGCTTCTGGCATACGACGAGCATTGTCTGCCAAATATTCGTTTTCTGTTTTTTGAAGCAATGCCTTCATTCCTGGCTCACTCAAAAACTTAATCAAAGGCTTGTATTCTGGAAGTCCTCGGTAAGCTCTAAAAAGTGATAAGCCTGCTTCTGCTTCCTTACCGTCTTTAATTTTTTGTTTGGCTTCTTTCAAGAAATCTTGTGCTAGTTTTCTTTGAAGTCCTACCAATTTTTCTACACGAGGTTTAAAAATATCGTATTCTTGTGTTCCTGCATTCTGTACAGGACCTGAAATAATAAGAGGCGTACGAGCATCGTCAATCAAAACAGAATCTACCTCATCAATCATAGCAAAATAATGACCACGTTGTACGAGTTCTTCTGTATCACGAGCCATATTATCACGCAAATAATCAAAACCAAACTCATTGTTTGTTCCGTAAGTAATATCGGCTTCGTAAGCTCTTCGACGTGCTTCTGTGTTTGGATGATGTTTGTCAATACAATCAACATTCATTCCGTGGAACTCAAAAATTGGAGCAACCCACTCACAATCTCGTTTTGCTAGATAGTCGTTTACCGTAATTACATGTACACCTTTTCCAGACAAACCACGCAAGAAGGCTGGAAGCGTTGCCACCAATGTTTTACCCTCACCTGTCGCCATTTCTGAAATCCTACCTTGGTAGAGAACTACGCCACCCATAATCTGAACATCGTAGTGAATCATCTCCCATTTTACTTCCTGTCCCATAGCCATCCATTTGTTGTGCCATGTAACAGTTGCATTATCTCCTTCTCCACTAATTTCTATTTCATCATTGAAGCGACCTTCTGCTTGTCTTTTCTGAATAATTCTACGGTCGTGGTCAGTAACTTTTACCGTAATTTTTTTATTTTCTGTCCAACGTCTGGCTGTGTCTTTTACAATAGCAAATACTAAAGGCAATACTTTGTCTAATATTTCATCTAGCTTTTCGTTTCTGTCTTTTTCTAATTTATCTACTTGTACAAATATTTTTTCCTTCGTACTGATGTCCATTTCTGGGTCGTCTGCAATTTGCTGCTTGAGCGTCGCTATTTCATTATCTATCTCTGAAGTATATTCTTTTATCTCTGCTCTTACGCTACGAGTTTTTTCTCTCAACTCCTCATCTGTCAGTCCGTGAAGTTCTTTATATTCTTTATTTACTTGCTCTACGTAAGGAATAAGTTTCTTGCGGTCTCGCTCCGATTTTGTACCGAAAACTTTAGCAACCACATTTGTAATTGAATTAAACATAGTATTTTATATAGTTCTGTATTATTTGCTAATTATGAGCTGTTTATACGAAGCAGCTATGGCTTATGATGTTTTATGTGTTAAGTCAAAAATAGAGCAAAGCCTTTCATTTTTTCAAAATTGATAAGAAAAAACAGTCTATTGCTTAACAAGATGCCAAAATGTCAGTATAGTGTTGTGCTACAATAACATGCAAAGTTACGAATCTGAAAGATATTTTACAATTTCAAGGCATGACCTCAAAATTTCTCATAATACTCAGTAAATTTTAAAGTATTGAAAAAATAAAGGTTTTGTTTCTGTAAATAATTCAAAAATTAATATTTATATTTTCTGTTTGTGGTTATTTCTATTATTTTCTTTTTTGTATTAAAAAATTGATAAATAATATTGATTTTGTTTTAATGAGTTTGTAAAACAAAATGTTGGTTTGTTTCGTTAAATGAAAATACTTATAAAATCTATTATTTTTTTTCTAAAAATATTACCATTATAATGTTTTATGTAGATACAGACTATGAGCAAAAGCGTTTGAGTACTTTGAAAAAATATCAAATATTGGATACTCCTAAAGATGGAGCTTTTGATAAAATTACAAGCCTCGTTGCAGACTTATTTGATGTTCCTATCTCTATTATTTCTTTAGTTGATGAAGATAGAGTTTGGTTTAAATCTGCTCAAGGGTTAGATATAAGAGAGATGCCCAAAGAAACAGGGCTTTGCTCATCTGCTATTTTCGCAGACGAATTTTATGAGATACAAAATGCGATTGAAAATCCTGCAACATTAAATAATTCTTTAGTAAGAGGAGAGTTTGGACTACGTTTTTATGCTGCAGTTCCTATTCGTGTAAAAGAAGGGTATAGCTTAGGTACATTATGTATCATTGATAAAAAGCCTCGCCGTCTTACGGCAAAGGAACAAGAGAGACTCAAATCATTGGCATATTTAGTTACAGAGCAGTTAGAACTTCGCCTTTCAGCGATAGAAGCCATAAAAGAGCAAGAAAGTACACTTAATATATTAGATTCTATTTATGAGAGTAGTAATTATGCAAAGAGTTTTATAGATAATGATTTGAAAATTATTTATAGTAATAAAATGGTTAGAAGCATTTGTAAGAAAATATTTGATAGAGTTCCAAAAAAATATGATGCTGCATTAGATTTTGTTTTGCCTAGATACAGAAGTGAATTTGAAGGATATTATCAGCAGGTTTTGCAAGGAAAAAGGATAGAAATTGAAAAGCATGACAACAAGAATTGGTGGAGATTTATACTATTTCCTGTCTATGACAAAAAACAAAATATCATTGGCATATCACATAGTGTAGAAAATATTACTCAACATAGAGAAATACAACAAACAGCAAAAACACTTCAACAAAATCTGGATATTCTTGCTCAAAACTTTCCAGATGGCTCAATATCGTTAATAGATAAAAACTTGACCGTTCTTTATACAGGCGGGCAAGGTTACAAAGTGTATGATATTGACCCAAAGCAATTTTTTGGAAAACACGTCAGCGCAATGATTTTGCCTAGATTATATCGCAGACTTCAAGAAGTTATACCTAAAGTTTGGCGAGGGTTGTCTATCTCGTATGAAGTAACTTACAAAGAGCGAGTATATTTGACGAAAATATCTCCTATAAAAGACGAAGCAGAAGAAATAGAATCTTTTGTTTTGATGGTTATTGATATTACAGAAAGGAAACAGAAGGAAATCAAGATACAAGAACAAAACGAACGCCTCAAAGAAATTGCTTGGCAACAATCTCATGAAGTCAGAAGACCAGTTGCTACTATCCTAGGGTTAATGAATTTGATTAAAATAGAAATAAATCAAGAGTATATACTACACTATTTAAACCATTTGCAACACGAAGTAGAGTCGTTAGACCAAGTTATCTGTAAAATTGTAACAGCAACGAATGACCATTAAAATAAAGATTTATTAAAGTAAATTTATCCGTTCATTCTTGAAAAGATATGTATTTTTACGTTCAAAATAATATCTCATTACATAAAATCTTTTCAAAATGAATTTTGACACAAGAAAAATTCCCAATATAATTTCAGTTGCTTGCTTGTTTTGTTGTCTTTTGGTCTTTTTACCTTCTTATTCTTTTGCTCAAGACAATTTAAAATCAGAACTCATTCAGTCAGGACCTATGGTAGGCTATTCTGAAATGAAAGAAATTGGATTGTGGGTACAGACAAAAAAAGCTGCAAAAGTACAGATTGCTTACCGTCCTACGATGAACTTATCTACAGGCGAAACTATTTCAGGTACTGCTTTTCAACTTACAGAGCCTATCGAAACCAACGCTCTGACAGCTTTTGTAGCCAAACCAGTACTGCCTTACCTAGAACATTCTACAAAATATGAGTACAAAGTCATTATAGATGGTAAAGAAATTCCTTTTGAATATAATTTGAAATGTCAAACTCAAGTGCTTTGGAAGTGGCGTACTGACCCACCAAAAATAAAATTTGCATTTGGTTCTTGTACCTATGTGAATGAAAAAAATGACGACCGAGCTGGGGATGGATATGGAAGTGAATATGAAATTTTTACTTCAATTTATAAGGAAAATATAGATTTTATGGTGTGGGGAGGAGATAATACCTACTTACGTGAACCAGACTGGGGCAGTCGTTCGGGCATTATGCACCGTTATACGCACACTCGTTCGCTGCCAGAAATGCAACCTCTTTTAGGAACAGTTCATAATTATGCTACTTGGGACGACCACGATTTTGGACCAAATGACTCTGATTATACATTTTGGAACAAAGACATCACAACAGAAGCCTTCAATCTTTTTTGGAGCAATCAGAATACCAATCAAATAGAGGGAGGAAATGATATTGTAAGTGTTTTTTCGTGGGGAGATGCTCAATTTTTTATGCTAGACAATCGAACATTCAGACAGTCTCAAGATTATGAAGCTGAAAACAAAGATTATTTGGGTGAGAAGCAAGTACAATGGCTTATTGAGTCGTTAGCTTCTAGCCATGCTACCTTTAAGTTTGTAGTAATGGGAGCGCAAGTATTGAATGAGAGTGCTATTTTTGAAAATTATGCTACGTATTCAGAGGAACGTAAAAGGCTTTTAGATGCGATTGCAGAGCAAAATATTGAAGGTGTAATTTTCCTTACTGGCGACCGTCATCATAGCGTAATTACAAAAATGGAAAGAGAAAATAATTATCCCTTGTATGATTTTACATCATCTTCACTAACGGCAGGTTCTTCTTCTCGTTATAAGGACGAAAATCCGACAGCTCTCAAGGATTCTTTCATTGCTAAAAAGCACAACTATGCAGTTATTGAAATAGAAGGCAAACGAAAGTCAAGAGTATTGAAAATTACGTATAAAGATAAGGATGGAAAAGATTTGTATTCTCTTGCTATTAAAGAGGAGGATTTAAGGAAATAAAGAATAATATTTTTATTATTGGTTCTTCAAACTGATTTATTATGGATAATTAGGCTCGTTCCTATGGAACTCAATTACAACATAATTTGATTTATTTCTACCAGTGGCTTGCTTCTAATGAGGCTACAAAATAGCTCTGTAAGAGCTTTCCATTGGTAGATGGAGAAAATGTCTAAAAATGTCAGCTCCGTAGAAGTGAAGCATAAGTTATTTTCTGCTAGAAAGTTCAGTAGAGCCAAAAAGTTAAAGAATAAAAAACTCTTAATTCAGTAAATTATAATTTGAATTAAGAGTTTTTTTGCGTTGTTATAATATTTCTATTTATTATTTCTGACTTTTTCTTCTTCTGTATTTTTATTGTATTCCTCTTGAACTTGACTTTGTATGAGTTCTTGTAAGTTGAACGGCATTGGTTGGCGTTCTATGCTTTTCTGAATGAGCGTATGTAATTGCTTTTCGTTTTCGAAGTATTCTCTGTGCCATCTTGAAGTGGCTATAAATTTCATAAATTCTGCTTCTTCTCTGTGTGATGCTTCTCCGTCTAATATCAAATATACTGTTTCTTTGAATACTGGAAGTTTATTTAATTTGCTCATAATAATTATGGGATAATATGGTTTGAAAAGGTATAAATTCGTTTTAAAACAGCTTTTTGTGTCTGATTTTTTTATAAAAAAGCTGGTAAATAAAAAACCTCAACAGCTAACACTAAAAGTTTGCTCTCAAGGCTACAAAATATCGTTTATATGTATCAAAATCTCTTGGAAGAACATTATCAAGACCAAAATTATCTGAAAGTTGAACAAAAAAAGATTGCTCACTTCCACCAGTTGGTTGTTCTGTGTGATTTTTTCCTGTGGTTATAGAGTTTTTTTCCTCCAAAAAATTAGAAAACTGAATTTGAAGCGTATTTTTTGAGTTAAATAGACTATCAAATAAAGAAAAACCACTAAAAAATTTAGTAAAGACAGGATAAAATCCTTTACTTAAATTATTTACTTGAAATTCATTGTGGTCTAACATAATTTTATCCAATATCTAATAATATAAATCAATTAACTAAGGGTTTTGTTTAATTAAGGTAGTTGATTGCTATTTCTAACTCCTTCAAATTCAATTACTCAACCCATATTATTTCAAAATAATTCAAAAACGATTCCTTTTTTATCAAAAAAACAGTCTCTGCTCAAAATAAAACTGTTCGCACTTCTTTTCTAATATATCCGACATTAAAAATACGCTTTTTTCAGTCTGATTGAAAAAACATTTCTAAATAACCTGTTATTCAAAAGGAAAGTAAAAAAATATAAATATTTATTAAGATACGATTTTTTATAGAAAAATTAGAATGTTTTTTAGAATTTTTCCATAAAAAAAACCTTTACTTCAAGTGAAATAAAGGTTTGTATGTCTAGTTGCCCCGCAAGGACTCGAACCTCAACTAACGGTACCAAAAACCGCTGTTCTGC